>NZ_JBSFWR010000121.1:0-22201 GCF_053594915.1 Kitasatospora sp. NPDC002543
AACCACCAACCCCCCCCGGGCCGGCCCAGCGGGCCCCGCGCCCGAAAACGGCCCCCCCCGGGGGGGGGGGGGCCCGCCCCGCCCGCCCCCGCCACCGCTCTTCCCCGAGCAGCCCCTGCCGCCCGCCGGGCCCGTGGGGCCCGCCTCCTGGTCCGGCCGGCTGCGCACCCTCCCGGCCCGCACCTGGCGCGGGCGCGCGGACGACCCCCGCTGGGTGCGCCCGGCCCTGCTGGCACTGCTGGCCGCCACCGCCGTCCTCTACCTGTGGGGCCTGAGCGCCTCCGGCTGGGCCAACTCCTTCTACTCGGCCGCCGTGCAGGCCGGCTCGCAGAGCTGGAAGGCCTTCTTCTTCGGCTCCTCGGACGCGGCGAACTTCATCACCGTCGACAAGCCGCCGGCCGCGCTGTGGCCGATGGCGCTCGCGGCACGGATCTTCGGCCTCTCCTCCTGGTCGGTGCTGGCCCCGCAGGCGCTGATGGGCGCGGCCACCGTCGGCGTGCTGTACGCGACGGTGCGCCGCCGCTTCTCCCCGCTCGGCGCCCTGCTGGCCGGCGCCGCACTGGCGCTCACCCCGGTCGCGGCGCTGATGTTCCGCTTCAACAACCCGGACGCACTGCTGGTGCTGCTGCTGACGCTGGCCGCGTACGGGCTGGTGCGGGCGCTCGAAGCGGCGGGCACCCGGTGGCTGGTGTTCACCGGGGTGATGTTCGGCCTCGCCTTCCTCACCAAGACGCTGGCGGCCTTCCTGGTCCTGCCCGCCTTCACGGCGGTCTACCTGGTCGCGGCGCCCACCGGGTTCTGGCGGCGGGTGCGGCAGAGCCTGGCCGCGGGCGCGGCCCTGGTCGTCTCGGGCGGCTGGTGGGTGGCGATCGTCGAGCTGATGCCGGCCTCGGCCCGCCCGTACATCGGCGGCTCGCAGGACAACAGCTTCCTCTCGCTCACCTTCGGGTACAACGGCCTCGGCCGGGTGAACGGCGACGAGCGCGGCAGCGTGGGCGGCGGCGCCCGGATGCCGGCCGGGCTCGACCTGCCGGGCGGCGGCGCGCCCCGCGGCGGCGGCCGCGGCTGGGGCGAGACCGGGCTGACCCGGATGTTCGGCACCGACATCGGCGGGCAGATCGCCTGGCTGCTGCCGGCCGCGCTGATCCTGCTGGTGGTCGGCCTCTGGGCGACCCGCCGCCACGCCCGCACCGACACCGCCCGCGCGGCCTTCCTGATCTGGGGCGGCTGGCTGCTCTCCACCGCGCTGATCTTCAGCTTCATGTCCGGGATCTTCCACCAGTACTACACGGTGGCGCTGGCCCCGGCCGTCGCGGCGCTGGTCGGCATGGGCGTGGACGGACTGTGGCGGGCCCGGCACCGGCTGCCCTGGGCACCGGTGCTGGCCGGGACGCTCGCCGTGACGGCGGTCTGGGCGTTCGTGCTGCTCGACCGCAGCGCGGACTTCCTGCCGTGGCTGCGCTGGGCGGTGCTGGTCGGCGGGCTGCTCGCGGCGGCCGCGCTGGCCGCCGGGCCGCTGCTCGCCCGTACGGCGGCCGGGCGGGTCTCCGGCCGGACCGGCGCCCGGATCGCCTCGGTGGCGGGCCTGGTGGGCCTGGCGGCGGCGCTCGGCGGGCCGGCCGCGTACGCGGTCGACACCGTGAACTCCCCGCACACCGGCTCGATCGTGACCGCCGGGCCGGGCGTGGCGGGGGCGTTCGGGCCGGGCGGCGCGGGACACAAGGGCGGCAAGGGCTTCCCCGGCGGCGGCAACGGCAACGGCAACGGCAACGGGCGCTGGTTCGGCCAGGGCGGCCAGAACGGCCAGGGGGCGCAGGGCTCCCCGGGCGGGCAGAACGGCCAGGGGGCGCAGGGCTCCCCGGGCGGCGGCGCGAACGGCAGCGCGGGCGCGGGCTCCGACCGCGCCGACGGCCGCCACGAGCGCGGCGGCGGCACCGGCGGCTTCCCCGGCGGGCAGGCCTTCCCCGGCGGACAGGCCCTCCCCGGCGGCACGGACGGCGGCCCGCCCCCCGGTGGCATGGGCGGCCTGCTCGACGGCCCCAAGGTGACCCCGGAGGTCGCCGCCATGCTCTCGGAGGGCGCCGACCGGTACACCTGGGCGGCCGCCACGATCGGCTCGCAGACCGCCGCCGGCTACCAACTCGCCACCGGTGAGCCGGTGATGGCCCTCGGCGGCTTCAACGGCACGGACCCGTCGCTGACCCTGGCCGGCTTCCAGAAGTACGTCCAGGAGGGCAAGGTCCACTGGTTCATCGGCGCCGGTGGCTCGCACCGCGGCTTCGGCGGCGGCGCGGGCGACGACGAGGGCGGGCAGCAGAGCGAGTCCGCCCGGATCGAGTCCTGGGTGACGGCCCACTTCACCGCCAGGACCGTCGGCTCGACCTCCTTCTACGACCTGACGGCCCCGACCTCCTGACCCCGTCGCTCCACGAGCCCGAAGGGGGCGTGCCGCGTTCGCGCGGCGCGCCCCCTTCCGTCGTGCCCGGCCGTCGTGCCCGGCCGTCCTGCCAGGCCACCGGCCCTCCGTCAGCCGGTCCTCGGCCGCCGGTCCTCGGTCACCGGCCGTCAGCCGGTCCTCAGTCGGTCCTCAGTCGGTCGCGCAGTGGGTGGACGCCGCCGGCAGCCGGCCGTCCACCAGGTAGGCGGTCACCGCGTCCCGGACGCAGGCGCTCCGGTAGTAGGCCATGTGCCCGTCGCCGTCCCGGGTGAGCAGCACGCCGTGCTCCAGCCCGCCCGCCAGCCGCTGCGCCCAGGCGTACGGGGTGACCGGGTCGCCGGTGGAGCCGATCACCAGGACCGGCGCGCTGCCCGGCGCCCGGACGGGCTGCGCCGTCTCGGGCGAGTGGTACGGCCAGGCCCGGCAGTCCGGGACGAGCAGGGTGCCCGCCGGGTCGTGCCCGGTGGTCAGCGGGGCGCGGGCGGCGAGTTCGGCGAGGGCCGGGGCCAGTTCCGCGTCGGTGGGCGGCGGCGGGCCGTCCGCGCAGGAGATGGC
Source organism: Kitasatospora sp. NPDC002543 (assembly GCF_053594915.1). Classification (NCBI taxonomy): domain Bacteria; kingdom Bacillati; phylum Actinomycetota; class Actinomycetes; order Kitasatosporales; family Streptomycetaceae; genus Kitasatospora; species Kitasatospora sp. NPDC002543. The sequence goes on from NZ_JBSFWR010000121.1 coordinate 2,993, forward strand.
GGCGAAGGCGTCGGCCACGCTCTGGTAGCGGCCGTCCTCACCGCGGCCGTAGACGCTGTCGGCGAGGGCCAGCAGGTTCTCGCCCTCGCCCCGGGTGACGGCCGGTTCGATGACGTCGCGCAGCCCGGACCAGGACTGGTGGCCGTCGGCGAGGGCGTCCAGGACGGCGCCCCAGCCGAGCGCGGCGGTGAGCGCGCGGCCGTCGGCGGTGTGCAGCGGGTGCGCGCGCAGGCCGTCGAGGAAGCGGGCCAGGCGCCGGGGGGCGGTGGCCGGGTCGGAGCCGAACGGGTGGGAGTCCCCGTCCTCGGTGGCCCAGTCGGCGGCGAAGGCCCGGAACCCGTCCTCGGCGGCGACGGCCTGCTCGATGCCGAGCCGGGCGGTGGGGACGCCGTGCTCGACGGCGCCGTCGAGGACGAGCCGGCCGGTGCGGTCGGGGAACTCCTCGGCGTAGCGGGCGCCGAGGTGGGTGCCGTAGGAGAAGCCGAGGAAGTCCAGCCGGCGTTCGCCGAGGGCGCCGCGCAGCACGTCGAGGTCGCGGGCGGTGTCGCGGGTGCCGAGGTGCGGGAGCAGGTCGGCGTGCCGGGCCTCGCAGGCCTCGGCGAGGACCCGGCCGCGGCCGTAGTCCGGGTCGTCGGTGGCGTCGTACTCGTCGCGGGTGGAGTCGTCCAGGCACTGGAGCGGGACGGTGTCGCCGGTGCCGCGCGGGTCGAAGCCGACCAGGTCGTAGCGGTCGTGCAGCGGCCCCTGGTAGTTCTGCCAGCCCCAACGGACCATCTTGACACCGGAGTTGCCGGGGCCGCCGGGGTTGAGCAGCAGGGCCCCGAGCCGGTTCTCGCGGTCGGCGGCGGGCACCTTCGCGAGGGCGACGTCGATGGTGCGGCCGGCCGGGTCGGCGTAGTCCAGCGGCACCTTGAGGGTGGCGCACTGCACGATCGCCGTGTCCGGGTCGGTGCCGTCGTCACCGGGGCAGCGCTGCCAGTCGACCCGCTGGTCGTAGAGCGCGCGCAGGGCGGGCGTCGCGGTGGAGGCGACCCGCTCCTCCAGCGGCGGCCGGGCGACCGGGCGGGTCGTACCCGTACAACCGCTCGACAGGGCGAGGGCGAGGACGGCGACGAGGGCGGGCGCGAGGCGCCCGGACGTGCGGGGGAACCGGGAAGAGATCGGGGACACCGCCCACGAATACCATCCGACCCGCGTCCGGGGCACATCGCGCCCGCCCGGAGGCGCTCAGGCCCGAGGTCTCATCAGCCGCCGCACTGCTGGAGCATGGCCTTCTTGTCGGCCTCGGTGACGGGCAGCTGGTACTTCAGCGAGACCTGGGCGAAGCGCACCGCGTAGGCGCAGCGGATCTCGGTGTTGGCGGGCAGCCAGGTGGCCGGACCGGAGTCGCCCTTGGAGGCGTTCTGCGAGCCGTCGGCGGGGATCAGGTTCAGCGGGTCGTTGGCGATCTGCACGCGCTTGGGCTTGTCCCACTTGCTGGCACCCATCTGCCAGTCGTAGGAGAGCGGCATCACGTGGTCGATCTGGATCTTGGAGGCCTGCTGCTTGGTCCACTGGACGCTCTTGCCGGTGTACGGGTCCCAGATGGTCATCGCGGTGACCGTGCAGTCCGAGCCGTCCTTGTGCTCGACGCCGGTGCCGTCACGGGCGAGCAGGTCGTTGCGGGTGTCGCACTTGTTGCCGCCGAACGGGACGCCGTCGACGTTGTCCGTCCAGGCGGGGCCGAACTCGTTGCGGTCGTAGCCGTCCTTGGTGCCGACGGCGGCGGTGGCGACCTTGGCGATGACGTCCCGGCCGGCCTTCTGCTCCTCCGGGGTGGTCAGCGGCGCCAGGCCGGGCTTGGTGCCGTCCGGGTTCTGCAGCGGGCTGGTGCCGGTGGCCCCGGCGACGGCGCCGCCACCGGTCTTGGGGCCGGTCGACTTGTGGTCTCGACCGCCGATCAGCCAACCGACCAGCGCGAGCGCGCATATCAGGAACACGGTGGCAGCGGACAGCGTGGAGCGGCGGGCGGGCACGGAGAACTCCCGGGATCAGGGGCGGGGTGACGGCGAACCAGCAGATCAGCCGCCCCGAGAGCAGGTCAAGCCGACGCCACGGACCGGCCCGCAGCATGTCGAAGCTCACACCCGCTCACCTCCGCCGTGCCCGCGGTGTCTGCCGTGTCCGCGGTGTCCGCGGTGTCCGCGCGCCGGGCCCCGCGGTCGGCCGCCCCGGGGCGCGTCCCGCGGTCAGCCGCCGATCGCGGACATCGGGCGGTCGGGCCGGACGAACCCCTCGCTGCCGATGGCGTGTCCGGGCCCCTTGCCGGCCACCGAGGCCCGCCAGGCCGCCTCGACCGCCGCGTCGTCCGCCCCGCCGCGCAGCAGTGCCCGCAGGTCCGACTCCCCCGTCGCGAACAGGCAGTTGCGCAGCTGACCGTCGGCGGTCAGCCGCACCCGGTCGCAGCCGCCGCAGAACGGCCGGGTGACGGAGGCGATCACACCCACGACCGCGTCCGTCCCGGCGATCCGCCACTCCTCCGCCGGGGCGCTGCCGGGCCGGCCGACGGGCACCAGCTCGTACCGCCGCGCCAACCGTGCGAGGACCTCCCGCGCCGTCACCATCGCCGCACGGTCCCACGCCCCCTGGGCGTCCAGCGGCATCGACTCGATGAACCGCATCCGGTATCCGTGAGCGACGGCGAACTCGGTCAGCTCCACGATCTCGTCGTCGTTGACCCCGCGCACCGGTACCGCGTTCACCTTCACCGGCCCCAGCCCGGCCGCCTTCGCCGCCGCCAGCCCCGCGAGGACGTCACCGATGCGGTCCCGCCGGGTGAGCGCCGCGAACCGCTCCGGGCGCAGCGTGTCCAGGCTGACGTTCACCCGGTCCAGCCCGGCCGCCCGCAGCCCGGCGGCGGTGCGCGCCAGCCCGATCCCGTTCGTCGTCAGCGACAACTCGGGGCCCAGCGCGGCGATCCGGCCGACCAGTACGGTCAACCCCCGCCGCAGCAGCGGCTCCCCGCCCGTCATCCGGACCGACCGCACGCCCAGCCGGTGCACCGCGATCCGCACCAGGCGCAGCACCTCGTCGTCGTCCAGCACCTCGGCGCGCCCGAGCCACTCCAGGCCCTCGGCCGGCATGCAGTAGGCGCAGCGCAGGTTGCAGCGGTCGGTCAGGGAGAGCCGCAGGTCGGTGTGGACCCGGCCGAAGCGGTCCACCAGCGGGGGCGGCGCGGCCGCTCGCGGTGATGTCGTACACGGTACGGGAGTTCGCGGTGCGGGAGTTCGCGGTGCGGTGGTGGCCGGTGCGGTGGTGCGCGGTTCGGCCCCGCTCGGTGCGCCGATGCGCGGTGCGGTGTGCATCGCCCCAGTACAGGCGGCCCGGGCCCGGCGCGGCCAGCGGCCGAACCGCCGGGGCGCGGGCACCGCGCGCGGCCTCCCCTTGTGGCTTCCCACAATGCGCGCCCCGGCCCGGACCGGGCAGGCTGGGCCCATGCAGAGCGCACCGACACCCGCCGGTCCGGGCCCGGCCACCGCACCGGGCGCCTCCACACCGGGCGCCACCTCGGGCGCCACCTCGGGCGCCGCCCCGGTCGCCGCCCTGGTCCTCGCCGCCGGGGGCGGGCGGCGGCTCGGCGGGCGGCCCAAGGCGCTGCTGCGGTACGGCGGCCGCCCGCTGGTGGAGCACGCGGTGGCGGTGGTGCGGGCCGGCGGCTGCCCCGACGTCACGGTGGTGCTGGGCGCCGAGGGCGCGCGGGTGCGGGCCACCGCGCACCTGCCGGGCTGCCGGCTGGTCGACAACCCGGACTGGGCGCGGGGCATGGGCTCCTCGCTGCGGGCCGGCCTGGCCGCGCTGCCCCCGCGCGCCCCGGCGGTGCTGGTGATGCTGGTGGACACCCCGGGCGTCACCCCGGCCGCGGTGGCCCGGCTGCTGGCCGCCCACCGGGCGGGCGCCGACCTGGCCGCGGCGGCCTACGGCGGCCGCCGCGGGCACCCGGTGCTGATCGGCGCCCGCCACCTCGCCGAGGCGGCGGCGGGCGCCCTCGGCGACGCCGGAGCCCGCGCCCTGCTGACGGCGCGCGCGGCGGAGCTCGTCCTGGTCGAGTGCGCCGACGTCGCCGCCCCGGACGACCTCGACACCCCCGCCGACCTGGCCCGCTGGTCCGCCGGGTGAACGCCCCGGCCAGGCCGGGCGGGCATCCCCCTCCAGGGGGATTCCGCCCCTACCCGGGTGGGCAGGACTCCCTGATCCGTCCCTGAGGATTGCCCCATTCCGCGTCCGGCGCCGGACATTTCGGGGAGCATGGGATACGTCCCACCACCCGACACCGACGGACGGAGCCCGCGATGGCAGGACTGCCCGACGACTTCACCGGACACGACCCCACACGACCGGGGCCGGGCGGTGGCGCCCGGGCCATCCGCTGCCCCGCCTGCCGCCGCGAGCACCTCTACGAACCGCCCTCCCTGCCCTGTCCGTGCGGCGCCTCCCTCAAGGTGCCGCTGCTGCGCGGCGGGGTGCCGGTACAGGTGCGGTTCCGCTCCTGGGAGGACTCCTGGCTGAGCATGCGCTGCCCGCACTGCGGCCGCTCCGACCAGTGGCCGCAGCCCGAGTTCACCTGCAACTGCGGCGCCACCGTCCGGCTGCCGGTGGACCGCGCCACCCGGCTGGGCGGCGGCACCGCCGCCCCGCTCGCCGCCCCCGGCCCGCAGCCCGCCCGCCCGTACCCGGCTCACCCGGCTCACCCGACCCACCCGGTGAACGCGCCCGCCCCGGTCCCGCCCGCCCCGCCGGCGGCCGGCCGGCCCCGCCCGTTCCGCCACCGCGCGCCGTTCCGCCCGCACCCGGTGCGCACCTCGCAGGACGCGGTGTTCACCGCCGCCCGCTACCTGGAGTGGCTGGGCTTCGACGACCTGGAGCTGACCGAGGCCCAGGAGCGCGACGGGGTCACCCTGTTGGGCGGCCGGATGGTCGCCCAGGTGGACACCTGGACCGAGCCGGCCGACGTGAAGTCGGTCGAGTGCCTCTGGCTGCAGACCCTGCACGCCGAGGAGATGGCCGCCGCGATGTTCACCCTCGCGGGTTATTCGCACCAGGCCACCGTGCGCGGCGAACAGTTGCTGGTCGCCCTGTTCAGCCTGGACCTGGCCGGTGTTCCGCAGCCCGCGAACGGTGCCGCCGAGGCCCTGATGGAGACCGGCTGGACCTCCTGACCCGCCCGGCCGTCCCGCCCCGCCTCCTCTAGATCATTTCTCCGGCAAAAGCAACAACCTTCGCTCGTGATCTGGTGCACAAGCTCACCCCCGTGTTGAATTGCGGCCACAGCGCGGGCCTTTCGCCCTGTCGTCGTCATGCGTACGGGTCGTGGCGACAGGGCCTCAGGGGCAGGTCCGCGCCCTTGCCGGATGGCGCACACAAGGAGGTGGCGTTGTCGGAGCACGGATGGGACCCGAGCAACCCGGGCGGGCGGGGGCGGGCGCCGGCGGAGGAACCGGGTGACACCGTGTGGCGGCTGAGGTCCCGGGGGTGCTGGCAGGAGGCGGCCGAACTGCTGCGACCGGTCGCCGAACACGACCCGGACACGGCCCTGGCGCGGGCCGAACTCCTCATCGAGCAGTGCCTGTTCACGGCCGCGTACTGGACCCAGGCGGAGCAGGCACTGCGCCTGGCGGAGGCACTGGCCGCCGGCACCGAGCAGCGCGCGGCCGCCGCCTGCGCCCGCGGCTTCCTCGCGTACGTGGCGAGCGTGCTCGGCCCGCGGGACCGGCTGGACGAGGCTCAGGCCGCGCTCGGCCGCACCTCGGCCCTGCTGCCGCCGGACGCCCCGGGCCGCCCGCTGCTGGACTTCCGGCGCGGGCTGGTCGCCGAGAACCTGCTGCGCGACCGCAGTGCCGCCTGGATCGCCTACCGCCGGGCGCACGAGGGCGCCGGCGAGCGCGGGGACGAGCTGCTGCGCTCGTACACCTGGCGGCACCTGGCCGCGCTGGCGCTGTCGCGCGGGGACCGCGGCAACGCCCGGGAGGGCTTCGACGCCTCGCTGCGGCTGCGCGAGCAACTCGGCTTCACGGTGGGGGTGGCACCGGCGCTCGCGGCGCTCGCCGAGGTGTCCGAGCCGGCCGAGGCCGCGCGACTGCGGGCCGAGGCGGCCCGGCTGGTGGCAGCCCTGGGCGGGGTGCCGGTCTGGCTCGCGCGCCAGCTGGGCGCCGCACGCGCGCCGGGGCCTCCCCCGGACGGGCGCATCACGAGCGAGACCCGGGGGTCGATCAGCTAAGGTGAGGCTAACCTGGCCGGGGGGAGCAGTACCCCGGCCAGGTCAGCCTTGCCGTTCCCCGGGCACCGCCATGCCCCGGCCCGGCCGCGCCCGGCACACCACCACCGCCGGGCACCGCCGGGCGGACCATGGGCGCCCCGGTCGACCCGATGGGGCCGCCCATGAGCGCGAGCAGCACCCGGCCCGGCCCCCGGCCGCACGCCCCCCGCACCACCGGGGCGCGCACTCCCGTCCCCGCGCCCACAGCCGCGGCCCCGGGTGCCCCCTCGTACCACCGACTGTCCGGCCTCACCCCCGTCCTGACGGTGCGCTGCGCCCCACCCCGGCGCGGCGACGGCTGGCTGCCCGCCGCCGACCTCGCCACCCGCCCCGAGGCGGTGCGCGACCTGATCGCCCACGACGCCCGGCAGGGCCTCGCCCGCTACGGGCAGCCGCTGCGCCCGGACGTCGCGGCCGGCTTCGGACTGCACCGCTTCGTCTGGCCGGTCTCACTGCTGTTCACCCTGCCGTGGCTCCTGGAGCGGCGCGTCCCGCTGCTCACGCTCGGGGACGTCGCACTGCGCCGCCACCCGGGGGCGGTCGAACTGACCGTCCGCCCGACGGAGTTCGCGTGCCTGCCGGAGGACCCGGCGGCCGGCTCGGCACCGGGCCGGACGGTGCCGGACGAACCGGCGCTGGCCGCCGCGCTGCGCTCCGCGCTGGGCGCCTTCCTGGCGCCCGTGCTCACCGCCTTCGGACCGGAGGCGCGGCGCGGGCCCCGGGTGCTGTGGGCGATGGCCACCGACGCGGTGGTGGAGGGGCTCTGCTACGCGGGCGGACTGCTCGGCGAACAGGAGCGCGTACGGGCCGAACTGACCGCGCTGCTGGCGCCCGGAGACCCCCTCGACCCCGCGCGCGCGCCCGGCGCGGGCGACCGCCCCGCTCCGGCCCCGGCCCCCTTCACCCCGGGCGCCGGTTTCGCGCCCCCGGCGTCCGGAGACGCGGACGCCCCGGCCCCGGAGCGGTCCCGGGCCAGCTGTTGCCTCGTCTACACCGCGGATCCGAAGGACATGTGCGGCGGCTGCCCGCGCGTCACGCGACGTTGACGAACGCCCGTCCGACACCGGATCGAAAAACCCCGTCATTCCGGGAAAGATCCGCCGCTTATTTCTATGACCATGTGATCACAGTCGGGTCAGAAATCCCTCTCCTCAGCGCATTGACGGCGAATCGGCCGTTCCCCCGCCGGGCATCCGCCATGATGGTCCCGCCATCAGGGCGCAGGAAAGCGACGCAGGAAAGCGAGGCTGGTTCCGGCGATGAAATTGTCCGACATATCGCTCGGGTGGGCCGTCACCGGAGTCGCGGGGCTGCTGGTCAGCGCACTCCTGGTGGCCCTGGTGAGAAACCGGGGATCCGCCCCCGGCACCGCCGGCACGGATTCCTGGGAGCGCTCCGAGGAACGGCGCCGCCGCAGGGAATCCCTCTACGGAGCCGCCTCCTACGCCCTGCTGTTCTGCTGCGCCGGCGTCGCCGCCGCGCTCTCCTTCCACGGCCTGGTCGGCTTCGGCGTGCAGAACCTCGGCCTGTCCGGCGGCTGGGAGTACCTCGTCCCGTTCGGCCTGGACGGCGCCGCGATGTTCTGCTCGGTGCTCGCCGTCCGCGAGGCCAGCCACGGCGACGCCGCCCTCGGCTCCCGGCTGCTGGTCTGGCTCTTCGCCGGCGCCTCGGCCTGGTTCAACTGGGTGCACGCCCCGCGCGGACTGACCCACGCCGGCGCCCCGCAGTTCTTCTCCGGCATGTCCCTCTCGGCGGCGATCCTGTTCGACCGGGCGCTGAAGCAGACCCGCCGGGCCGCGCTGCGCGAGCAGGGCCTGGTGCCGCGCCCGCTGCCGCAGATCCGCATCGTCCGCTGGCTGCGCGCCCCCCGCGAGACCTACGCGGCCTGGTCGCTGATGCTGCTGGAGAACGTCCGCAGCCTGGACGAGGCGGTGGACGAGGTGCGCGAGGACAGGCGGGAGCGCGCCGTCGAACGGCAGCGCCGCAAGCTGGCCGGGCGCCGGGAGCGGGCCGAGATCCGGGCGATCAACCGCTCCCACAGCGCCTGGCGGCGCGGCGACGCGGTGCGGCAGCTGGGGTCGGGCGCGGAGCCCGCGACGGCCGCCGGGGCCGAGCGGGCCGGCGGGGAACGGGCCCCTGCGGAGCGCGTCCGGGCGGAGCGGGTCCCCTCGGAACGCGCCGCCGGGGAACGCGCCGCCGGGGAACGCGCCGCCGCGGAACGGGGTCCGGCCGGACCCGGGGGCGAGCGCCCCGCGAAGGAACGTCCCGGGGTGGAGCGCGCCGCCGCTCCGCGCACGGTGGAACCGGCCGAGGGCACCGTGGTCCAGCCCGGCCTGCCGGCCCGTCCGGAGCCGCGCACCATCGACCTCACCATGGAGGAGGACACCGTCACACTGCCCCGGTTGGACTCGCTGGAGCGCAAGCTGAAGGACCTGGAGCAGCAGTTCGGCTGACCCCGCCGGTTCCGGGCTCCGGACGGTCATGGCGACGCCCGGAACCCGGCCCGCACGGGGCCTCAGGCCGCAGCCACCGACGCCCCGCTGAGCTCGAACCACATCCGCTTGCCGGAACCGCGCGGCTCCACGCCCCAGGAGTCCGCGAGCGCCTCGACCAACATCAGCCCGCGGCCGGACGAGGCCTGCTCGCCCGGCGTCCGGCGGGTCGGCCAGAGGTCCGACTCGTCCTCCACCTCGACCCGCAGCCGGGCCCGGCCGCCGTCCGCCTCCGGCTCCCGGTAGAGCCGCGCGGTGAACATGGCGTCCCGGTCGGTGTGCCGGATGGCGTTGGTGACCAGTTCGGAGGAGAGCAGCTCGGCGGTGTCGATGAACTCGGCCACGCCCCAGCGGCGCAGCGCGTCACGCAGCTCGGCCCTGACCTCGGCCACCCGCGCCAGGTCGGCCTGGCCGATCCGGCGCCGCAGCTGCTGGGCCGCCAGACCGCCGGCCGGGCCGTCCCAGCGCAGGAGCAGCAGCGCTATGTCGTCCTCGCGCTCGCTGGACTCGGCGGCCTGGGAGGCGATCCGGTCGGCCAGCTCCTCCAGCGGGTCGCGGGCGGCCTCCACGGCCTCCGGCAGTGGGCGGGCGAGCGTCCGGGTGAGCCGGGCGACCCCCTCGTCCAGGTCCATGCCGCGCGCCTCGACCAGGCCGTCGGTACAGAGCAGCACCGTCTCGCCCGGGTCCAGGCTGAACCGGGTGACCCGGTACTCCTGGTCCGGGTCGATGCCCAGCGGCAGGCCGCCCGCCACCGGGACGACGGCGGCGGTGCCGTCCGCACGGCGCACCACCGGGTCGAGGTGGCCGGCCCGGACGGCGTAGACCACGCCGTAGTCCACATTGACCTCGGCGTAGGTGCAGGTCGCGAAGTGGTCGGTGTCCAGGTCGGCCAGGAAGCGGGAGGCACGGGCCATCACCGCGGCGGGCGGGTGGCCCTCGGCCGCGTAGGCGCGCAGCGCGATCCGCAGCTGGCCCATGATCCCGGCGGCGTGCACGTCGTGGCCCTGGACGTCGCCGATCACCAGCCCGACGTGCCCGCCGGGCAGCGGCACCACGTCGTACCAGTCGCCGCCGATCTGGAGACCGGAGCCGGCCGCGAGGTAGCGCACGGCCGTCGTCACGCCCGGGACGGACGGGACGGTGCGCGGCAGCATCACCCGCTGGAGGCCGGCCGCGAGCTCGTGCTCGGCGTCGTGCAGCCGGGCCCGGGCCAGTGACTGGGCGACCAGCCCGCCCAGGGTGGACAGCAGGGTGCGTTCGTCCGCGTCCAGCTCGCGCTCGTCGTCGAAGCTGACCACGCAGACGCCGATCGCCCTGCCGCTGGCCACCAGCGGCAGGTAGGCCCAGGAGCCCCGGCCGGTGCGGCTGGCCGACTCCCACACGTCGGGGTAGCCGTCACGGAAGTCCTCGCGGGTCGAGACGAAGACCGGCGCCCGGTGGCGCACCGCCTCGGCGGCCGGGTGGCCGGCCGGCAGCACGGTGCGGTCCCAGACCGCCAGGGTGCCGGAGCGGTAGCCGGAGGCGCCGAGGATCTGGGCCCGGCCGGCCTCGAAGGAGGCCAGCACCAGGCCGTCCGGCGGCAGCCCGGGCAGCGGCAGCTCGGTGAACACCCGCGCCACGTCACGCACGGTGACGGCTTCGGAGAGGGCGCGCGCCGCTTCCTTGATGAACCGGGAGCGCTCCTCGCGCAGCAGGGCCATCCGGTCGGCCTGGTCCCGCTTGTGGAGCTCGACGGTGGCGTCCCAGACGAAGCCGACCATCCGGGAGGCCCGGCCGAAGGCGTCGGCGAGCACCCGGCCGCGGAAGCGCACCGCGCGCAGGCCGCCGGTCGCCCCGATCGTGCGGTAGTAGGCGCCGCACTGGCCCAGCTCGGCGACCGCGCGCTCGACCCGGCGGCGCACCACGGGCGCGTCCTCGGGGTGCAGCAGAGCCAGGAAGGAGGCGGCCGTACGGTCGAAGCGGCTCTGCGCCAGGGCGTCCAGTCCGACGATCGCACAGGCCCGCTGGTCGCCCTCCAGGACATCGCGGCGGATGTCCCAGTCGAAGGAGCCGATGCCGTTGGCCGCCATCGCCGGCTCCAGCCAGTCCGGCATGGTGTCCGCGGAGGAGGGCGGCAGCCCGCCCGACAGCACGGGCGCCAGCCGGGCGGCGGCGAGACTCGGGGACGGTCGCACCGCGGAGCCCCGGCGCGAGGGCTGCGCGGGCGGCCGGGCCCGGCCCGTCCCGGAGGTGGTCGGCCCGGCGGCGGACGGCCCGAGGGTGCGCGGCTCCGGAGGGCCCGACTGCTCGGCGACCCGCGGCTCCACGGCTCTCGACCGGGCGGTGCGCCGCTGCGCCGCGGCCGGCCCGGCGGTCCTCGGCTCGACGGTTAGCGGCTCGACGGCGGGCGCCGCGCCGGGAGGAAGCGCCGGCCCCGGCGACTCGGGCTCAGTGGGCATGCTGCTCCTGCCGCTGCCGTGGCGGACCGCGCCGACCGTCCGGACGGGCCGCGTGGCGGTGTGATGATCGTGCTGGATAGGACGGTGCGACGGGCGGTGGCCAGTCGAGGTTCGGTCTCCCCGCTGCTTCCCGCACGTGGACACACATTCCCACCATCCTGGCCAATGTTCGGCCGAGCGGCAATGCCAACGGGCCGGAAATCTTCCGTTCCGCCTTCTGTTCAGGGCTTCCTTCGACAGCGAATCAATCGACGACGAACAATCGTACGACCCCGGCGTCGACGGCGGGCCCGGGGCCTTCGGGCCGGGCCGTCGAGGCGTCGGCCCGTCGGGCCGTCGCGGCGCACCGGGGCCTCTGCCCGGGCGAGCCGCTGCCGGGGTCGGGGCCGGTGCCGGTGCCGGTGCCGGTGCCGGTGCCGGTGCCGGGCTCAGGGCATGACGAGTTCGAACCAGGTGACCTTGCCGTCGCCGCGCAACTGCACGCCCCAGGAATCCGCGAGCGCCTCCACCAGCAGCAGACCGCGGCCCGAGGTCGCGTACTCGGCCTCCGGATCGCGCCGACGCCCGGGGAGTCTGCTGGTCCCGTCCTGCACCTCGATGCGCAGCCGGTGGTCCGAGCCGAGCACCGCGTCGAACACCGCGCCCTTGCCGGTGTGCAACAGCGCGTTGGTGACCAGTTCGGAGGAGAGCAGCTCGGCGGTGTCGGACAGCTCCGGCACCCCCCAGTGGCTCAGCGCCGACCGCAGCCGGTGCCGGACCGCGCCCACCCCGACCAGGTCCGCCGGATCCAGCGTGAGGTGCAACCGCCGGTGCACGGCACAACCCGGAGCCGGTGCACCCGGCAGGGCCGTTCCGGTGCTGCCGGCCGGCCCCTGGGCCGGACCGGACCGGTAGGCGTCGCCGGAACTCGTCCGCTGCCGCGGGAATCGCGACTGACCGTCCATCAACACATGCCCCCGCCCTGAAATCCGGGCCCCCGCCTCCGGATCCCCCGCCGGCCGGGTGGCCCCCTCGTTCTGACCACTCATCCTCATGCCCAGTTGACGGCGTTTGCAACAGTGTGCGTCCGATCACGTGGGGTGAAAGGGGCACGGGGTGGTTCGCGTGATCCAACTGCCCGCGCCGGACAGGTTTGCGAAGCGCAGAGCCGGTTTTCGAGAACGCCCCCTCCCGATCCCGCGCACACCCGGCGCCCGTTCGGACCGCACTCCCGACCGCGCGCCCCCTGCCCCGCTCCCGCCGCGCGCCGGGGCCGGCGCCCCTCCCCCGCCGCCCCTCCGCGGCCCGCCCGCACCCTCACCCCCCTCCCCGCCCAGCAAGCCGAACGCCCGTGCAACGGCAACGCTGGACAGCGCGGCCCGCTGCGGGTTTCAATGACCCGAGAATGTTTGAACGACGTTCTAACATCGCCCCGACACCTTGGCCCCGAACCGAACCCGCCCCGGCGACCGCGAGCGAGGAACCGTGCGACCGACCCCCACCGAGCGGGACCGGCTGCCGATCTTCACGGCAGCCGAACCCGCCCGCGCCCGCCGCGCCCGGGACGTGCGGCTCGACATCCCCGAGGCCACCGCCCTGATCGCGGACGGCGTCGCGCCCGGCCGCCTCGCCTCCCTCCGATCTCCCGCCTCCCCCGAACCCCCGCCAAGGCTCCCGACCTCCTGAGGACCCGATGATGACCACCGCCACGCCCGCCACGCTCGGCTACCGGATGCCTGCCGAATGGCACCCGCACGAGCGCACCTGGATGGCCTTCCCCACCACCAACCCCACCTTCGACGGCCCCGAGCAGCTGCACGCCGCCCGCCAGGCCTGGGCCGCCGTCGCCGACACCATCGCCCGGTACGAGCCGGTGACGCTGATCGTCAACACCGGTGAGACGGCGGAGGCCCGCACGTACGTCTCCGAGCAGGTCGAGATCGTCGAGCGCCCGCTGAACGACGCGTGGATGCGCGACATCGGCCCGTCCTTCCTGATCGACGGCAAGGGCTCGCTGGCCGCCACCGACTGGATCTTCAACGGCTGGGGCGCGCAGTCCTGGGCCCGCTGGGACAAGGACCAGCACATCGCCGAGCACATCGGCGAACTGACCGGCGTCCGGCGCTTCGCCTCCCGGCTGATCAACGAGGGCGGCGGCATCCACGTCGACGGCGAGGGCACGGTCCTGGTCACCGAGACCGTCCAGCTCGGCGAGGGCCGCAACGCGGACTGGTCCAAGGAGGAGGTCGAGGCCGAACTGCACGCCTTCCTCGGCACCACCAAGGCGATCTGGCTGCCGCGCGGACTCACCCGCGACTACGACGAGTTCGGCACCCGCGGGCACATCGACATCGTCGCCTCCTTCGTGCGCCCCGGCGTCGTGGTCGCCCACGTCCAGCCCGACCCCGCGCACCCGGACCACGAGGTCTGCCGCGAGCTGGTCGCCATCCTGCGCGCCTCCACCGACGCCCAGGGCCGACCGCTGGAGGTCATCGAACTGCCCGCCCCCACCGTCCTGCTGGACGAGGACGGCGAGCCGGTCGACTACTCCTACATCAACCACTACGTGGCCAACGGCGCGGTCGTCCTGTGCGCCTTCGACGACCCGCGCGACCAGGAGGCCGCCGCGATCCTCGCCGAGGCCTACCCGGGGCGCACCGTCGAACTCGTCGACGCCCGAGAGATCTTCGCCAACGGCGGCGGCATCCACTGCATCACCCAGCAGCAGCCCAAGGCGCTCTGACGGCCCGCGGTCCCTGCCGGGACCGCCGCCGGGCCTTCCGGCCGTTCCTGCCGTTCCGGCCGTTCCGGGTGGGCGCATCGCGCGCCCACCCGGGCAGTCCTCCAAGCCCCGTTCCACCGAGGAGATCCGCACATGGCCGACCCCCGCCCGCGCCGGCCCGCCCGGCCCCGCGAGGAGGTCTTCGCCACCGCCCGCGCCGCGATCGCCGAACACGGGCTCGCCAAGCTCACCATGGCCGGGCTCGGCAAACAGCTCCAGATGAGCGCCGGGCACCTGCTCTACTACTTCGGCAGCAAGGACCAGCTGCTGCTGGAGACCCTCCGCTGGAGCGAGGACCAACTCGGCGCCCGGCGCCGCGAAGCCCTCGCCGACCACACCCTCGACCCCTGGCAGCGCCTCGACGCCTACCTGCGCCTCTACCTTCCGGAAGGCGCGGGCGACCCGCGCTGGATCCTCTGGGTCGAGGTGTGGGGCCGCTCCCCCGCGAGCGCCGAGATCCGCCGGGGCCAGCAGGAGATCGAGGCGCCCTGGCAGGCCGACCTGGTCGCCCTCATCGAGGAGGGCACCGCCGGCGGCCACTTCACCCCGGGCCCCTCCGCCGACCGCGCGGTGCAGATCCGCGCCCTGCTCGACGGCCTCGCCGTCCCCATCGCCATCGGCCTCCCGGACGCCCACCGCCCCGCCGCCCTCACCCAGGCCACCGCCGTCACCGGCATCCTCCTGCGCACCTGACCCCCCGACCCGGCGCACACACCCCGCCCACCGTGCGCCCCCTGCACCGGAAGTCGGCCCGGCCGACTTCCGGTGCGGGGGCGGCGCCGTGGGTGGGGCAGGGGTCACTCGGTCCAGATGGCGGCGGCGGTGCGGTCGTCGGCATAACCCTTGGCCCGGACCTGGACCTGGCGGAGGAAGTCGACCGTGCCCGGGGGGTGGGGGTGGGCCCAGTGGGTGGAGAGGAAGTGGGCGACGGCCGGCTCATCGGCGATGGGGCGGGCCAGGCCCGGGGTGCAGAGGAGCAGGATGTCGCCCGGCGTGGCAGGGACGAGCCGGAAGCGGAACGGGCGCGGGCCGGGCACCGGAGCCTCCGGGACCGGCGGCTGGCCGTCCGGGTGGTGCAGCAGCCGGGCCGCGTAGGCGTCGATCCAGTGGCCGGAGCGCAGCAGGTAGAGCCCGCCCGGACCGACACCGAAGGCCGCGCGAAAGGCGGCATCCGGGTCCAGCGACGTCAGCAGACAGTGCAGCGAGCCCGGGGACGGCGTGTCCTCCCCCTCCACCCGGGGCGTCAGGGCGCGCAGCGGGGCGGCGGCACCGGTGGCCAGACGCTGGAGCCCGTAGCGGAGCCGGTCGCGGGCCCCGTCGCGCAGGTCGGCGGCCAGGCCGGCCCGGCTGCGCCCGATCGCGGCGGCGAGCTGGCGGCACGCCTCCCCGGTCGCCGCCGCGACCGCCTCGGGGCCGACCGCGTCTTCCTCGCCGTCGCCCTCCCCGTCGCCTGTACGGTCGAAGCCGCCGAGGACGGCGAGCAGCAGGCCCTCGGGGCCCTCACCGAAGCGGGTGACCAGTAGGGCGTCTCGGCGCGGCTCGCCCCGGTAGCGGGCGGAGTCGCCCCGGACGGAGACGGCGCGCAGCACGGACGACCCGTACTGGGCGCCGTCCAGCACCGTGTCCGGTACGAGCGCGCGCAGGGCCCCCGGATCCGCCTCGGGTACGGCCGTCGGCTCGGGCCCGTAGGTCGGGGGCCGTTCGCCGATGTGCGGGACGGCGGCGCCGCCGTCGGCGAGCGGTGCCCGGATGGCCAGCCGGGGGTCGGCGCCCGCCGCGGCCTGGGCCACGGGCTCGGGGTCGGGCTCCGGGGTGTGGACGGGTTCGGGCTCGGGGGCGGGGGCGGGGGCCTCGGGCTCCGTCCCCTCTGCCTCCACCGCCGGCCCGATCGGCACCTCGGCGCTGACGGGTTCCGGCTCGGGCCCGGGTTCCGGCTCGGGCCCGGGTTCCGGCTCGGGCTTCGCCAAGGAGAGCGGGACCGGGAGCGGACCGGCCCCCCGCTCCGGAGCGGGTTCGGGCTCCGGGGTGTGGACGGGTTCGGGCTCGGGGGCGGGGGCAGGGGCTTCGGGCTCCGTCCCCTCTGCCTCCGCCCCCGGCCCGATCGGCACCTCGGCGCTGACGGGTTCCGGCTCGGACCCGGGTTCCGGCTCGGGCTTCGCCAAGGAGAGCGGGACCGGGAGCGGACCGGCCCCCGGCTCCGGAGCGGGTTCCGGCTCGGGTGCTCGGGCGACTCGCACTTCCGGCGCGGGCGCTGGCGCCTGATCCGGCTCCGACTCCGGCTCGGGCTCCGGCTCGGGCTCGGGCTCGGGCTCGGGATCGGCCACAGCCTTCGGCGCGTCGTCCGCGAAGGAGGGGGCCGGGAAGTGGTGGGTCTCCGAGGGGGGCCGCTGACGTCCGATGCCTCCAGCCCCGCCGATCACGCCGATCGCGGTGTCGAACCAGTCGTCGATGCTGTCCCGGCCGCCCCGGCTGTCCGGGGCCTTCGGGCTGTCGGGCTCCCCGACGGCCTCCGGCCGCTGCTCGGGCTCCGGCCGCTCCGGCTGCTCCGGTTGATCCGGCTGCTGTTCCGGCTCCGCTGACCGCTGCTGCCCGATGAGTCCGACCGCCGTGTCGAACCAGTCGTCCACGCTGCCGTCCCCCGGGTCGGCGTGCGGGGTGTCCGGGAGGGTGCCCGCCGGGCCGTCGTAGACGGCGTCCCACCAGTCGTCGTCCGGCCGGTGCGGCTGTGCGGGTGCACCCTGCTTGCTCATCTGGCGGCTCCTGGTGGTTCCGTGGTCGCGCCGCCCCCGGCGGGCCGGGCTGACGACATTGTTCTCCACCTGCGAGGACCCTGTCCGGGTTTCGGCGACAACCGGTCACCCATCGGAGAGTCCCGGCCACGGCGCTCACCAGCCGGTTCACCGGTGAGGTGGCGGGCCGGCGCCGGCCAGGTACCGGTGCCGTACCCGGGCGGCACCGGGCTCGTCATCCGTTCGTCCGCTTCCGTTCCGTCCGCGCTTGCCGGATGTGTCCGGAGCAGGGCGTTTCCTGGTCATCCGGGCGTCCGGACCGCCGAAAATGAGGGCCGGTGGGGGGCATCGCATCACTCGTTCGGCTGATTAAATGTGCGCATGACCGCGTCGGCCCCCAGTTCGCCCCGACCGGGGAGGGCCGCATCCGCGGGCCGCCCGGCAGGTGGGCTGTTGGTCCTGCTGCTCGTCACCCTGCTGACGCTGCTGCCCTGCGCGGGACAGTCGAAGGCCGTGGACGGCTCCGGCCGGCCGCCGGCGCACTCCGCCCCGGTCAGTGCCGTCACCGTGGTCAGCGTGGTCAGCGTCCAGGTCGCCACCGGGCACACCTCGTACACCGGCCACGCCGCGAAGGTCACCAAGGCCCCGAAGTCCGCGGAGCACCACCGGACGGCCGAGGAGCAGGGGCACTGGATCCTCTGCACCGCCGACGGCCAGCCGCCGCGCAACAACGGCTGCACCAGCCATCCGTTCTGCCCGCAGGACGCCCAGCTGCCGAACCCGCCGCCGCAGCCGCAGCCCGCCGTGTCACCCCTGACCCCGGTCGCGCCCGAGGCGCTGCCCCGGGTGGTGCCCGCCGGTCTGCTGGACGGCGCGCACCCGGTTCCCGACCTGCACGAACTGCAGGTCCACCGGTCCTGAGCGGAACCCACCGTCGGCGCGAACGCCGACGGATCCGGCTCTCCTCCCACTCCAGCTGACCGCCGTCACCGACCGGTGCGGCGGGGACAAGGACGACCACCATGGGTTCCGCTTCCAAGCAGTCCAACAAGAACGGCGGCAAGGACGGTCTCGACCGTCGCGCCCGGATCGCCGAACTGCGCGCCGCCGAGCAGCGCCGCGACCGCCGCAACAAGATCGTCGCCTCGGTGGCAGCCGGTGTGCTGGTGATCGGCGCGATCGCCACCGGCACCTGGATCGTCATGGACCAGAACCAGAAGAAGAAGGACAAGGAGACCGCCGCCAACGCGGACATCCCGGGCGTGAAGACCTTCGGCGAGCTGAGCCGCACCCACGTCAAGGACAAGGTCACCTACCCGATGACCCCGCCGGTCGGCGGCGACCACAACGCGATCTGGGCCGACTGCATGGCCCACGTCTACGACCAGCCGCTGGAGAACGAGCGGGCCGTCCACTCCCTGGAGCACGGCGCGGTCTGGGTGACGTACAACAACAAGGCCACCCCGGACGACCTCAAGATCCTCTCCGACAAGGTCAAGAAGACCCCGTACTCGATGATGAGCCCGTACCCGGACGAGCAGGGCACCATCACCCTGAACGCCTGGAGCACCCAGCTCGTCGTGGAGAACGCCAGTGACCCGCGGGTGGAGGAGTTCTTCACCAAGTACGTCCAGGGCAAGCAGACCCAGGAGCCCGGCGCCTCCTGCACCATGGGGCAGATGTGACCGCCGACGCGGGCCCCGTCGCCGACGCGTTCGAGGAGGACCCGGCCCCGCGCCGGCGCCGCATGTGGTGGCCGGCCGCGCTGGCCGCCACCGTGGCACTGGCGCTCGGAGTGCCGGCCCTGGTCGCGAGCGGCACCTCGGCGTCCGGCTCGTCCACGCTGGCCGTCCCGGCGGACGACTCCCCCGAGGCCGGGTTCGCCCGCGACATGGCGACCCACCACCAGCAGGCGGTGGACCTGTCGTTCGTCGTCCGGGACCGCACCGCCGACGAGCCCACCCGCACCCTGGCCTTCGACATCATCAACACCCAGGCCAACCAGCGCGGGATGATGATGGGCTGGCTGGACCAGTGGGGCCTGTCCCAGCACTCGACCGCCACCCCGATGGCGTGGATGAAGATGGGCCACGACTACCAGGCCCACGACGGTTCGCTGATGCCCGGCATGGCCACCAACACCCAGATCGCGAAGCTGCGCACGCTCAGCGGGCGGGACGCCGAGGTGTACTACCTCCAGCTGATGATCGAGCACCACAAGGGCGGCGTCGAGATGGCCCAGGGCTACGTCGACAAGGCCAGGAACGACGCCGAGAAGCGGCTCGCGCAGTCGATGGTGGTCGCCCAGACCTCCGAGCTCCAGCTGATGACCGACATGCTCAAGGAGCGCGGCGCCGAACCCGGCGTGCCCGCCTCCTGAGCGGTCACCGCAGTCGCCGCGGCCGCCGTCGAGCGGCCGCCGCGGTCACCCCGCACGCTCCGCACGTCCCCGGACGGCCGGGGCGCCGGCGGGGACGGTCCCGTACCGTCCCCGCCG
>NZ_JBSFWR010000122.1:0-21464 GCF_053594915.1 Kitasatospora sp. NPDC002543
CGGACGGATCCCCCGGGTGCACTTCGAGGCCGACTACCGCGAGCGGCTCTGGTTCGGCGACCTGGCTTCGCTGCGCCCTCCCCACCGTGAGGTCTTCCCGGGGCGCCCGAACGGTCGGCGGCGCCCGAACGGGCAGGGGCGCCCGAACGGTCGGTGGCGTGCGAACGCCCGGTGGCGGCCGTTCAGTGGTGGAAGCCGGGCCGGGCCGGCACCCCGAGCTCGCGGAGCGGGACGGGTTGGCGCCGCAGCTCCGGCAGCAGCCGGTCGAGGTCGCCCAGCAGCAGGTCGGCGAGGTCCCGGGAGAAGCCGTTGCGGCAGACCACCCGGAGCACCGACAGGTCCTCCCGGTTCGCCGGGAAGGTGTACGCGGGCACCTGCCAGCCGCGTTCGCGCAGCCGCCGCGACACGTCGAAGACGTCGAACGGGACGTCCCCCTCGGTGGTGAAGGCGAACACCGGGAGCTGGTCGCCCCGGGTCAGCAGCCGGAAGCCGTCCAGTTTCCCGATCTGCCCGGCCAGGTAGCCGGAGACCTCGCGGCAGGCGCCCTGGACGGCCCGGAAGCCCTCCCGGCCGAGCCGCAGGAAGACGTAGTACTGGGCCACCACCTCGGCGCCGGGCCGGGAGAAGTTGAGGGCGAAGGTCGGCATCTCGCCGCCCAGGTAGTTGACCCGGAAGACCAGTTCCTCCGGCAGCGCCTCCTTGTCGCGCCAGAGCGCCCAGCCCACGCCCGGGTACACCAGGCCGTACTTGTGGCCGGAGGTGTTGATGGAGGCCACCCGGGGCAGCCGGAAGTCCCAGACCAGTTCCGGGTCGAGGAAGGGCGCCACCATGCCGCCGGAGGCACCGTCCACGTGCACGGGGACGTCGGTGCCGGTGCGCTCCTGGAGCGCGTCCAGGGCCGCGCAGATCTCGGCGACCGGCTCGTACGAGCCGTCGAAGGTGGAGCCGAGCACGCCGACCACTCCGATGGTGTTCTCGTCGCACAGGGCGACCGCCCGCTCGGCGTCCAGGTGGAAGCGGCTGCCCTCCATCGGCGCGGTGCGCGCCTCGACCTCCCAGAAGTTGCAGAACTTCTCCCAGCACACCTGGACGTTGACGCCCATCACCACGTTGGGCCGGGCCCCGGCGGCGTAGCGGTCGGCGTTGCGGCGCGTCCAGCGGCGCTTGAGCGCCATGCCGGCCAGCATGCAGGCCTCGCTGGAGCCGGTGGTGGAGCAGCCGACCGCGGCGTCCGGGTCGGGGGCGTGCCAGAGGTCGGCGAGGATCGCCACGCAGCGCCGCTCCAGTTCGGCGGTCTGCGGGTACTCGTCCTTGTCGATCATGTTCTTGTCGAGGCACTCGGTCATCAGCCGGGTGGCCTGGGCCTCCATCGAGGTGGTGACGAAGGTCGCCAGGTTGAGCTTCGCGTTGCCGTCCAGCATCAGCTCGTCGTGGATCAGCTGGTACGCGGTGTCGGCGGCGACGGGGCCCTCGCCGAGCCGGTGCAGCGGCGGGGCGAGCTTCATCGAGCCCAGCGGGTCGGCGATGGTCGGGTACGGGCCGATGCTCAGCCGGCGGTCGCCGCCGGCCCCCTTGTGCAGCGCCATGGCGTCCTGCCGCCCTTCGCGTCGGTGGCCGTGTCCCGTCCCACGCTGCCACCGGGCGAGGGGTGACGCATCCGCACGCCCGGAGTCCCCGGCGGGGTCAGGCCGCGGCCTCCGGGTGGACCTGGTCGCGGGCGGCCCGGTACTGCTGACGCACCGCCGAGCCGATCGCCAGGTCCTGCTCCCCGTCGGGCTCGACGGTCTCGGCGTCCGGCAGCTCCCACTCGGGCGGCTCCGGGGTGCCGGCCAGCGCCCAGGCGGCCTGCCGGGCGGCCCCGCGGGCGGCGTGCGCGCCGGGCGGCGGCACCACGACCGGGACGCCGAACAGCATCGGGGCGATGTGCCGGACGGCGGGCAGCCGCCCGGCCGTGCCGAGCAGGAACACCCGCTTCACCGCGACGCCCTGGGCGCGCAGCACGTCGAGGGCGTCGGCGATGTTGCAGAGCATGCCCTCGACGGCGGCCCGGGCCAGGTGCTGAGGGGTCATGGCCTCGGCCCGCAGGCCCGTCAGGGTGCCGGCCGCGTGCGGCAGGGCGGGGGTGCGCTCGCCGTCCAGGTAGGGCAGCAGCACCAGGCCGTAGGCGCCGGGGGAGGAGTGCAGGGCGAGGTCGCTCAGGCCCTCCAGGTCCAGGCCGAGCATGGCGGCGGTGGAGCGCAGCACCTGGGCGGCGTTGAGGGTGGCGACCATCGGCAGGTGCCGGCCGCTGGCGTCGGCGAAGGAGGAGACCAGGCCGGACGCGTCCACCACGGCCTCCCCGTGCACCGCGAAGATCGTCCCGGCGCTGCCCAGCGAGACCACCGCGTCGCCCGGGCCGAGCCCCAGACCCAGGGCGGCGGCCATGTTGTCCCCGGTGCCGGCCGAGATCAGCAGGCCCTCGGGGGTGTGCCCGGCGGGCTCGGCGGGGGGCAGCACGTCGGGCAGCCGGAGCTCGTGGCCGAGCGCCAGCTCGACCAGGTCCTGCCGGTACTCGCCGGTGATCGGCGACCAGTAGCCGGTGCCGGAGGCGTCGCCGCGGTCGGTGGTGCGGCGCTTGGGGTGGCCGAGCAGCTGCCAGACCAGCCAGTCGTGCGGCAGCAGCACCTCGGCGACCCGGCGGGCGTTGGCCGGCTCGAACTCGGCCAGCCAGCGCAGCTTGGCGATGGTGTACGTGGGGGCGGGCACGGCGCCGATCGCGGCGGTCCAGGCGGCGGCGCCGCCGAGGGCGTCCAGCAGCTTGGCGGCGGCGCCGCTGGAGCGGGGGTCGTTCCAGAGGATCGCCGGGCGGACCAGCACCCCGCCCGCGTCCAGGCCGATCATCCCGTGCTGCTGGGCGCTGACCCCGATCGCCCGGACGCCCTCCAGCAGGCCGCCGGTCGCGGCGTCGCCGAGCGAGTGCAGCCAGACCTGGGGATCGGTCTCGCCCGGGCGCAGGTCCTGGTCCTCGGGGACGGGGTGCGGCGCCTTGCCGGAGCGCAGGACGGCACCGGTGTCGGCGTCGCACGCGACGATCCTGGTGCGGTTGGTCGAGCTGTCTATCCCCGCGACGATGGCCATGCCGAGATCATGCCTCAGCCCGGCCCCGGACGCGTGCGGGCCGGGCGGGCCGTTGCGGCTTCGCGACGCCGGGTTGGGCCGCGCTTGGCCCCGGTGTCACCGTCCCGTCACGGGGGGTGGGTACGTGCCCGGGCCGTGCGTCGCGGGACGTACGGCCCGGGCGCGTACCGGGCTCAGGGGCGGAAGGTGCCCCAGCCGTCGTCCTCCGCCCGGGAGCGGTTGAAGTACGGCACCCGGTCCGTGACGGCGCTCGGCAGCCGGTCGCCGACCCGGTCGGCGACCGCGCCGGCCGCCTTCCCGGCCACCGCCCCGGCCTGCTGCCGGGCCCGGTCGGTCGCACCCTGCACCGTGGGGTTCCGGGCGATCTGCCGGGTGACCTTGGCGATCTGTTCGTAGCGCTGGCGCCCGGCTCGCGAGCCCAGGACGTAGCCGGCCGCGAAGCCCGCGGCCAACGACAGCTTCCACATGGTCGGATCCACCCTCTCCTGGCGGCTTCTGCCGCATTGCCCTACCCGTCCGTCGGGACGGCGAACCGTCCGCGCCCCAGCATCCCCGGCCCCGCCGCCGGGCGCGCGCGGGGCACGCCGGAGCGGCAGCCCGGTGGCAAGCCGGGAAAGCGATTGGCGGACCACCCCCCCGAGTGCGCTAATGTATGTCCCGCAGCGAGCGCCGAGGAGCCCGGGAGACCGGGGCCGAGGCGGTGGCCGATCCCCCATAGCTCAATTGGCAGAGCAGCCGACTGTTAATCGGCAGGTTATTGGTTCGAGTCCAATTGGGGGAGCTCGGGAGCGGGTCCCTCCGGGGTCCTGGTTCCCGTCCGTGGTACGGCAGTTGGGTACCGCGATCCCGCATAGCTCAATTGGCAGAGCAGCCGACTGTTAATCGGCAGGTTATTGGTTCGAGTCCAATTGCGGGAGCTGCACCGGGTCCGCCCGGTGACTGCTCAGAGCGAAGGCCCCTCGGTCGACCGGGGGGCCTTCGTGTTGCCCCCGCCAGGCTCCGCGACGTGACGTGCGCGACACCGCCCGCGGGCCGGGCTGCCCGGTCAGGCGGTCGCCCTCCGGTAGAGCTCGGCGACCCGCTGGTCGAAGGTGACGCTGTACGAGGTGCCGGGGGTGCTCCCGCCCTCCTGGTAGCCGCCGATCACGCCGACGACGGCGCCGTTCGCGGTGACCCACGGGCTGCCGCTGGTGCCGTCGGTGTAGCCGCCGCAGTCGAAGCGCTCCTGGGTGGCGCTCTGCGAGCTGGTCCGGACCGCGCAGGTGATCGGCTCGTCGCTCTCGTTCGGGTAGCCGGTGACGGAGACGGACAGGCCGAAGCCCTGGCCGGTGTCGACCGGGTTGCCGCCGACCGCGTCCTCCACCTGCCGGCCGTCGACCGTGCCCACGGTGACGAACGCCACGTCGTACTCGGGATCGTCGCCGGCCGCCCAGTGCGGGTCGACGGTGATCGCCTGCACCGGCCAAGTCCCGTACGGCGTGGAACCGTTGCGGTAGCCGGGGGTGAACACCAGGCCGTCCAGCAGGCCGATCCGGCGGGTCTGCACGCAGTGCGCCGCGGTGACCAGCAGATTGCGCCGGGGGCTGTGCACCACGCTCGCGGTGCAGGCCCGCGGCCCCTGCGCGGTGTGGAGGGAGAGGGTGCCCACCCGGTCCCGGGCGGGGCTCTGCTGCGCGACCTCGGCGCTGGGTGCCCCGTCCTGGCCGCCGCACGCGGTGCCGGTGGCCAGCAGCAGGGCGGCCAGCGCGGCCGTTCGTGCCGTACGCGCGGGCCGTGCCGGGCGGGAGGCCATCGGGGCTCCGTCTCGTTCCTCGGGGCGGGCACCGGGGCCGTGCGTTCCGCCGTTCGTGAGGAAGATCTACCAGGCCGTGCCCGGCGGCGCCACCGCCGGGCCCCGCCCGCCGCCCGGTCAGCCGGTGGCGCGGTCGTACAGCGCCTGGACGCGGTCGCCGAAGTAGCTGCTGTACGAGGTGTCCGGGCTGTCGCCGCCCTCCTGGTAGCCGCCGATCACGCCGACCACGGTGCCGGTCCTGGTGGCCGGGTCGAACGCGGTGACCCAGGGGCTGCCGCTGGTGCCGCCGGTGTAGTCGGGGCAGTCGATCCGCAGCTGGGTGGGGCTCTGCTGGACGGTCGTGTTGGAGCAGGTGATCGGGACGCCGCTGCTGCTCGGGTAGCCGGTGATCTTCACCGGGAGCCGGTAGCCGCGGTTGACGCCGAGTCGGTTGGCACCGAGCACCTGCTGGACCTGCCGCCCGCCCTGGGCCTGGACGATCGCGAAGGCGACGTCCGCGTCCGGGTCGGCGTGGTCGTTCCAGCCGTCGTCCACGGTGACGGCCAGCAGCGGCCAGACGCCGCTGGGGGTGTCCCCGTCGCGGTAGCCGGGGACGAAGACCAGGTCGCCGCGGCGGCCGAGCCGGGGATCCCAGACGCAGTGGGCGGCCGTGACGATGAGGTTGAGGCCGGCGCTGTCGACCACGCTGGCGGTGCAGAAGTGGTCGCCGTCGGCGTTGCGGGTGAACACCGCGCCGACCAGGCCGTTGAGCACGGTGGGCTTGGCGGTGCGGGTGACCCCGGTGTGCCGGCCGGCCGCGCCCTTGAGCCGCTGCCGGCTCCAGCCGTGGCTGTCGGAGGGGGCGGCGGTGGGCGGTGCCGAGGTGACGGTCGGGGTGCCGCCGCCGCCCGGTCCCGCCGCGGTGGTGCAGCCCGCCGCGGCCAGCGCCAGGACGAGCGCCGCGGCCACCGCCCCCGTCCCACGTGTCGTCATCCGTCCAGGCTGCCCCGGTCGGGCGCCCCGACGCCAACCGGGCTGCGCCGCCCGGGAGCCGCCCGCCGTCGCGCACCCTCCTGCGCCCCCGGCGCGCACCACGGGTGATCGACCGGCTATGCTGCCCGGGACGGCCTCGCTGGGGCCGTCTGCTGCTGCCGTGTGCCGACGACCGGTGCGCGCGGCGAACCGGGGCGGTAGCTCAGCCGGTTAGAGCAGGGGACTCATAATCCCTTGGTCGTGGGTTCGAGTCCCACCCGCCCCACCCTCAAGGCCGACCTCGGGCCGGCGGGCGTACGCCCCTGAGCGGGGGAGGACGTCCGCCCCGCCACCGAGACTGTAGGGCACCCGCCCGCCGGACCGGCTGTGGCGCGCCGGAGTTCACCCCGGTTGGGGACCGGTCGCCGGTGTCGGGATCCGCCGGAGACGGCCGCCGGCTCAGGATCCGCCGAAGACCGGTGTCGCCGTCGGATCCGTGGCGGGCCCGGGCAGTTCGAGTGCGGCGATGCCGTCTTTCGTCGCGGTGTCCGGCCGCAGGCCCCACCGCGTGAAGTAGTCGCCGAGATCCGTGCCGGAGGCGACGCAGGCGGAGATCATGAAGTACCTCTTCTTCTCCGCGTCGCCCTTGATCCGCTCCCGCCTCCTCGCCATCCGGTGGAGGCGGTGGTAGAAGCCGTCGCCGAAGACGACCCGCAGCTGCTCGAACATGGCGAGCCGCACGAACTCGTCGGCGTCCTCGAACGTCTTCCCCGTGCCCGCGAGGTACTTCTTGGCGTCGTCCCACTCGGCGGGGGTGCCGTGCTTCTGCGGCAGCCCGGAGGGGAAGAGCCGACGTGCCGCGAGGGTGTAGACGTTGACGGTGGTCTCCGTCATGGCCCCCCAGCTCCAGTGGTCGGTCTGCTGCCGCTGGTGTCCGAGCTCGTGCCACTCGCCCCACGCCTGGCACTGCCTCTCCGGCGCGTAGACGTTCGCCGCGTCCCCGGCCGGAATGGCCGCCCGGTAGTCCTTGGAGTTCGGATCGGTCTCCGTGCGGGTGATCACGACCATCGGCCGCAGCGGGCTGGGCCGGTCCGGAAGGGCTCCCGCGCCCAGGCCGCTGATCGCGTCCTGGGCGTCGACGATGTCCTGGTACCCCGTCAGCAGCGCCTCCTGGTCCCGGTCGGCGTACCGCGCGGCGTGGGAGACGAGCCCGGTGAGGATGACGCGGTCGCCGGAGTGCTCGGCCACCGGCACCTTCGACACGTCGAGCATGTGCCGCCACTGCGCGGCCGTGGTGATCCCCTGCCGGTAGAAGGGGAACGGCTCGGCCCCTTCGCCCAGCGTCACCGTGATCGCGGGAGCCTCCTGGCCCGGATCCGCCGCGTAGCGGACGTACAGGATTCCCCCGTAGAGGTTCGAGACCCGGTTGGCTCCCTCGGTCAGTTTCTGCCGGAAGGGGCCGGGCGTGACGTCGTCGTCGTAGTCCTTGTCGGGGTTGATCAAGTCCGGCGTCCCGATGACGATTTCCGGTTCGACGGTTGTTCCGGAAAGCCCGGAAACGGTGACCGTGAGGTCCTCGTGCGGATTCAGGTAGAAGCCGGTCGGCTGGAAATCCGCCCACAGGGACCGCTGTGCCAGCCGCCCGCGTTCGGACTCGGCCGAGGGCAGGGCGGATATGTCCAGTGACCGCGGCTGCGGATAGGCGGACTTCTCGGTCTGGTGATAGACGGGCGCCGCCCGTACGGCCCAGGTGTAGGTGTGCGTCGCCGTGCTGGACACTTTTCCGCCCACCCGGGAGACGAGCTTCAGGGTGCTGGAGACCGTCGTGTCGACCGGATGGCCGGGATCCAATCTGACCGAGATCTTCGTCCAGCCGAATTCCTCCTTCCCCGTTTTTCCCCAGCCGCACGCGACCTCGCCGGAATCGTTCCTGCCGCACGGCCCGCCGTAGACCTCCGTGATGGTCAGTCCGGCCGATACCTTGTTCTCCAAGGTGACGCTGTCCGCCGTTCCCGGTCCGTCGTTGTGGAACTCCGGGACGTAGAAGAGGGTTTGGCCGGGGTAGATCACATGGCCGGCGTAGTTCGGCTGGATGCGCATCTGGGCCTTGGCCATGGCGCACCCCCTTTCAGGGATCGGCCGCCAAGCCCCACGCTACGGCGGTCCCGGCCGCCCCGCACCCGCGCTCGCGGCCGGCCGGGACGGGCCCCGGGCGGGTGGAGCTCCGCCGGGGCCCGTCCCGCCGAATTCACGTCACGGACGTCTCCGACGGCGTGTCAGAGGATTTCGATGTCCTTGACCAACGGCGGGCGGTTCGGGTACGTGATGTCGGTCCAGCGCGGGATCCTGACCGAGTCCCCGTTGGCGTCGTAGTAGATCAGGTCGTTGTTCCCGGTGGAGATCCGGTCGACCCACCAGTTGCCGAAGGAGGTCCGGCCGGCGTTCGCGTAGCAGTCCACGCTCTGGCGGCCGTCGCTGTGCGACCAGATCTTCAGGAAGTTCTCGCCGCCTCGGCACTCGACGTGGTCGATGGCGAAGGCGTTGCCGGACGGGACGGCCACGGTCAGGACGGCCGCCGCGGCGAACGCGGCGGTCACGGAACTCACGATCTTCTTCGTCTTCGAGATCACGGGTTCTCCTCGGAGAAATCGAATCGAATGGTGAATCGGGAACGCACTGACAAGGGAATTCCCGGTTGAATCGTGCTCGACCAGCATCTGGGCGGCCGGTGGGCGCGGTCAATCGCGCCCGTCGCGCACCGACCGGTTATCGGACACATCCGGTCGGGCGTTGCGTGCCGGGCGGGCCCCGTGGTGCCGGTGGGGCGGGGCGCGGCCGCCGGGCGGAGCCTCCTCGGCCGCGGCCCGCCGGGAGGCGCCCGTCCCGTCCGCCCCCGCGCCGGCCTGGAGTGACGGCCGGACCGCCGGTCGGGGCGCCGGCCCCGCGGTGGCGCGCGGCGGCCGGCGGTGGACGGATGAGTGGAACCGGTCGTGGCGCGGCGGCGGGACGGGCGTCCGTCCGGCGTGTGGCTTACCCTCCGCCCCGGTCCGTCCCCGCCCGAGCCTGGCGCGGTGCGGCAAAAAAGTGATATCACTTTGACAGCTGAAGCGGACATCCGCGCAGCGAACATCGCACTGGGGGGAGTCATTCCCATGACCACACCGCGTTCCGCCGTCGAGGACGGCCCTGTCCTGGACCTCCCGGTCCCCAAGATCACCGAGCGTGCCGTCACCGGCGCGGCCGGCCTGCCGGTCCTCGGCGGCACGCTGCTCGGCCTGCTCGCCGGCATCGGCTCGTTCGTCGTCGGCGCGGCCCAACTGTCCGTGAGGACCAACGGGTTGGGCATAGCCCTGATCGTCGCCGGGCCGCTGCTGCTGGTCGGCTCGCTGCTGCTGATGTGCGGGCTGACGGTGGTCTCGCCCGGCCAGGCCCGGGTGGTCCAACTGCTCGGGCGCTACCGCGGCACCGTCCGCGCCGAGGGCCTGACCTGGCTGAACCCGTTCACCAACCGCCGCCGGATCTCCACCCGGATCCGCAACCACGAGACCGAGACCACCAAGGTCAACGACGCGGACGGCAACCCGATCGAGATGGCCGCCGTGGTGGTCTGGCAGGTCGAGGACACCGCGATGGCGATGTTCGAGGTGGACGACTACGCCGACTTCGTCGCCATCCAGACCGAGACGGCCGTCCGGCACATCGCCACCAGCTACCCGTACGACGCCCACCACGAGGGCCAGTTGTCGCTGCGCGACGGCGCCGACGAGATCGCCCGCAAGCTCTCCGCGGAGATCGCCGCCCGGGTCGCCTCGGCCGGGGTGCGGGTCATCGAGTCCCGGATCACCAGGCTCGCGTACGCTCCGGAGGTCGCCCAGGTGATGCTCCAGCGCCAGCAGGCCGGGGCCGTGGTGGCGGCGCGCAGGCTGATCGTCGAGGGCGCCGTCGGTATGGTCGAGGAAGCGCTGGACCGGCTCGCCGAACGCGATGTCGTGGATCTGGACGAGGAGCGCAAGGCCGCCATGGTGAGCAACCTCCTGGTGGTGCTCTGCGGCGACCGCGGCACCCAGCCCGTCGTGAACACGGGCTCCCTCTACCAGTAAGGCGAGTCCTTGGCGACGGAACGGAAGAAGATCCTGTTGCGACTGGACCCTTCAGTTCACGACGCGCTGGCCAGGTGGGCAGGGGACGAACTGCGCAGCACCAACGCCCAGATCGAGTTCCTGCTCCGCCGCGCCCTCACCGACGCGGGCCGGATGCCCAGCGGAGCGACCCGGCTTCCCCGGCGCGGACGCCCGCCCAAGGAGAGCCCGACCGACGAGAGCCCGGAGAACGGCGGTCCCGACGCGGACTGACCGCGGGCCCGGGCTCGGAGAACCTTCGGAGACCGAGATGGACCTGCCCGTCAACCTGCCCGAGAAGCTCTACCTGCTCGCCTACGACCCGCGGCGCGCACGCACCACCCAGCACTCCTCGCTCAACCTGCTGCTCCAGGCGGCGGCGCTGACCGAGCTGCTGCGCCGCGGCCTGCTGTACGAGGAGGGCCGCAAGGCCGCCGTCCGGGTCCGCGGCGCCGCCGCCGAGGCCGGCCTCGACCCCTACAGCGCCCGCCTGTTGGGCCAGATCCGGGAAGCCCGCCCGCACAGCTGGAGCTCGTGGGTCGGCCGCGCCAGGAGCGCCGGCCGGGAGCAGCCGATCCGCCAGGTCCGGGACGGCCTGGCGGACTCCGGCCGGGTCGTCCTCCGATCGCACCGGGTGGCGGGGGTGCTCCCGGTGACCCTGGTCACCCTGACGGAGCCGGCGGTCCGCGAGGCGCTGGCGGCCTCCGTCGCCGGATCGCTGAAGGCGCCGCTCAGCCGGGTCGACCCGGCCGACGCCGCGCTGACCGCCCTGGTCGCGGCGGGAAGGCTCCGTACGGTCCTGAGCGCCGGGCAGCGCCGTGAGCACCGCGGCCGGATCGCGAAGCTGGCCCCCGCGGCCGGCCCGGTCCCGCGCGCGCTCGGCACGGCGCTGGCCTGGCGGATGTCGGGCCACTCGGCGGAGCTCGCGGCCCTGGGCTGACGGGCCGTCCCACGGGGAGACGGCCGGACGGGGGAGACGCGGAGCCCGGTCGCCGGTACGGCGGCCGGGCTCCCGTCCGTCCGGGGCCGCACGCCATGGGGCGCGGCCCGCAGGACACGCCCTAAGCTGGCCGGATGCTCGAACCCGCCCTGCTGCCGACCCCGCTGGTGGACTGCGCCGACGAGGTCTTCGCCCGGGCCGGGGTGGAGCTGCGGCTGAAGCGGGACGACCTGCTGCACCCGACCGTCCCGGGCAACAAGTGGCGCAAGCTGGCGCCCAATCTGGCCGCCGCCGTGGAGCAGGGCCACACCCGGCTGCTGACCTTCGGCGGCGCGTACTCGACGCACCTGCGGGCCGTCGCGGCCGCCGCCGGGGCACTCGGGCTGGAGAGCGTCGGGCTGGTCCGCGGCGAGGAACTGGCCGACCGGCCGCGCAACTGGTCGCTGCGGGCCGCGGAGGCGGCCGGGATGCGGCTGGAGTTCCTGACCCGGGCCGAGTACCGGGAGGCCACCGGCCGGTCGGCGGGTGCCTTCCCCGAGGGCGCCCTGCTCCGCCGCTGGGGCCCCTGCCTGGTGCTCCCGGAGGGCGGTTCCAACGCCCTGGCCGCCGTCGGCGCGGCCGCGATCCCGGCCGAACTGCCCGGTCTCGGCGAGCGGGACGTGGTCTGCTGCCCGGTCGGCACCGGTGGGACCCTGGCCGGCATCGCGGCCGGTCTGCCGGCGGGCGCGCGGGCGCTCGGGGTGGCCGTGCTGCGCGGCGGTGAGGGCTATCTGGAGACGGAGGTCGCCCGGCTGCACCTGGCGGCCTACGGGCGCGAGTTCGGCAACTGGCGGATCGACCACGGGCACCACGGCGGCGGCTACGGCAGGGTCCCGGCCGAGCTGGCCGGCTTCGCGGCGCGGTTCGAGCGCAGCCACGGCGTCCCGCTGGAGCGCCGCTACGTCGCCAAGCTGCTCGCGGCGCTGGCCGATCTGGCGGCGGCGGGCGCCTTCCCCCGGGGCACCCGCCTCACCGCCGTCGTCACCGGGCTCCCGGATCCGGAGTAGGGCGTGCCGCGCGGCCCCGGGAGGGAGCCGTACGGCACGCCCCGGCTCCGGGCCGGCTCGGGGACGCCGGCCGGGGCCGGGAGGAGGCGGTCAGCCGAAGGTCAGGTTGGCGCACGGGTCGGTGTCGGCGTTGCGGGTGTTCTCCGCTATGCCGGTGGGGATGCCGCTCGGGACGCCGCCGGGAGCGGCTCCCGGGGTGCCAGGGGCGTTCGGGACGCTCGGGGTGGCGCCCGCCGTGGTGCCGGTACCGGGAACGGCCGCCGCGCCGGGCTCCGGGCTGGGGGCGGCCACCGAGTCGATCCGGGTGCCCGCCGAGCGGTAGTCGGCGCCGAGGGTGACGGCGATCGCCCCCGAGCCCGGCTCCTCGACCGCCTTGGCGCCGGGGAAGAGCGCCACGACCCGGTCGGCGGTGGCCTTGAGCGCCGGGTCGTAGGAGACCTGGGTGGTCTGCTGCCCGGGGGCGTTGTGGCCCAGGGTGATGTTCCGGAAGCCGCGCGCCTTGAGCGTCTCCGCGCCGGAGCCGGCCAGGCCGGGCGTGCCGACGCCGTTGACCACGGTGATCGGTGCCGCGCTCTGCTCCGGGGTGAGCGGGGTGCCGGGTGCGCCCGGGGCGCCCGGGTCGGCGCTGGGGGAGGAGGTCACCTGGCCCGTCCCGGAGGTGCTCTGCCCGTCCAGGGTGCGGTCCTCGCGCAGCAGCTTCCAGAGGGTGTCGGCGTCCGGCTGGACCAGCCGCACCCGGTCGCCAGCGAAGCGCCAGGGGGCGGTGACGAAGACGACGTCGGAGAGCTTGATGTCCTGGATCGAGCGGGCGAAGTCCACCAGCTTCATCGCGGTGCCCAGCCCCTCGTCCACGGTGAGGGACTTGGTGGCCGCGTCGGCCAGCGGCAGCAGGGTGGGCAGTGAGAAGCCCTGGCCCTGCACCTTCTTGATCATCGACGAGAGGAAGGCCTGCTGGCGCTTCATCCGGCCTATGTCGGAGTTGTCGCCGATGCCGTGGCGGGCCCGGAGGTAGTCCACCGCGGACTGCCCGGAGAGCTTCTGGAGGCCCTTCTTCAGGTGTATGCCGTACTGGTTGACGTCATTGGGGACGCAGGCCTCCACGCCGCCGACGGCGTCGGACATCGCGGCCGCGCCCTTGAAGTCGACCACGACCGTGTGGTCGATCCGCAGCCCGGTGAGCTTCTCCACGGTGTTCTGGGTGCAGGCCGGGTTGCCCTTCTCGGCCAGGCCCACGGTGAAGGCGGAGTTGAACATCTGGTCGGTCTTCGGCGTCGTCCAGTTGCCGTTCGGCAGCTTGCAGGACGGGACGGTGACCAGGGTGTCGCGGGGGATCGAGACGCCGACGGCGTGCTTGTGGTCGGCGTAGACGTGCACCAGGATCGCGGTGTCCGAGTGGCCGACGCCCTCGTCGCCGCCGCCCAGCGAGTCGTTGCCCTCGTCCCGGGTGTCCGAGCCGAGCAGCAGCACGTTGACCGGGACGGACGCGCCCGGGCTGGCCGGGACGGGGGCCGGCGGGCGCTCGGTGGCGACACCGCCCGAGTCGAAGGTGGTGATGTTGTTGTCGAGCCGGTGGTAGAACCAGGCTCCGGCGCCCACGACCGACAGCACCAGTACGGCGGCCAGGCCGATGGCCGTCCGCAGGTAGCGGCGCCGACGCGTGCTGCTGCTCATACTCCGTGCCCCCCGTCTTCAGGTCTCTCGCGTTCGATGTTCGAACGTTAGACGTTCCGGAAGGCGGTTCGGTTACCCCCCTGGGGGCTACGAGCACCCCCCAGGTCCTGTGATGCTGCTCACGCACCCGGGCCGGAGGCGCCGGCGAGCATCCGCCGGAGCAGGTCGCGCAGGGCCGTCCGCTCGTCCGGACCGAGTGCGGCCAGCGGTTCCCGGGCGAAGTTCAGCGACTCGCGGAGCTCCTCGGAGGCGGCCGAGCCGGTGTCGGTGGCGGCGACCAGCTTGACCCGGCGGTCGTGCCGGTCGGCCTCGCGGGTCACGAAGCCGCGGGATTCGAGCCGGTCGACGATGCCGGTGATGTTGGACGGCTCGCAGCTGAGCGTCTGGGCGATCTGCCGCATCGGCATCGGTCCGCGCCGCAGCAGGGCGAGCACCTTGGCCTGGGCGCCGGTGAGCGAGCGGGCGGCGGCGGCCTCCTCGTACTCGCGGTGGAACAGCGCGACCAGGTTGGCCATCAGGTCGACGACCTCGCGGGTGATCTCGTCGGGCCGCGGCGTGGCGTCCTCGATCGGCTGAATGTCCATGGTGAAGAGTCTACCTGAAAAGTTGACAACATGAACCTTTCATGTCCATCGTTACTTCAGTAGCTCAACCTTTCATGTGCTTGAGCCGCAGCCCCACCACACGTCGAACCCGAACCACAAGGAGCGCCCCCGATGGCAGAGCAGGCCGCCGCCCCCGCGACCGCCCGTGAATGGCACCTCGCCGCCCGCCCCCAGGGCTGGCCGGTGCCCGCCGACTTCGCCCTGGTCGAGGCCCCGGTCCGGACCCCGGGCCCGGGCGAGATCCTGGTCCGCAACGCCTACCTCTCGGTGGACCCGTACATGCGCGGCCGGATGAACGACGTGAAGTCGTACGTCCCGCCGTTCCAGCTGGGCCAGGCCATGGACGGCGGGGCGGTCGGCCATGTCGTCGCCTCCGGGGCCGAGGGCTTCGCCCCGGGCGACGCGGTGCTGCACGGGCTGGGCTGGCGCGAGTTCGCGACGGTGGAGGCGGAGCGCGCGGTCAAGGTCGACCCGGCCGCCGCGCCGCTCCCGGCCTACCTCGGCGTGCTCGGGATGCCGGGCCTGACCGCCTACGCCGGCCTGCTCGCCGTCGGCGGCCTGAAGGAGGGCGACAAGGTCTTCGTCTCGGGCGCGGCCGGCGCGGTCGGCTCGCTGGTCGGCCAGATCGCCAGGCTCAAGGGCGCCTCGCTGGTGGTCGGTTCGGCCGGCTCGGCGGAGAAGGTGGCCAAGCTGGTGGACGAGTACGGCTTCGACGCGGCCTTCAACTACAAGGACGCCCCGGTCGCCGAGCAGCTCGCCGGGGCGGCCCCGGACGGCATCGACCTCTACTTCGACAACGTCGGCGGCGACCACCTGGAGGCCGCGATCGGCGCGCTGAACGTGCACGGCCGCGTGGTGCTCTGCGGTGCCATCGCCCAGTACAACGAGACCACCGCGCCCGCCGCCCCGCGCAACCTCGCGCTCGCCATCGGCAAGCGGCTGCGCCTGGAGGGCATGCTGGTGACCGACCACGCCGGGCTCCAGTCGCAGTTCGTCGCGGAGGTGGCCGGGTGGCTGACGTCCGGTGAACTGCGCACCGAGGAGACGGTGGTGGACGGCTTCGAGAACGCCGCCGAGGCCTTCCTCGACCTCCTGCGCGGCGTCAACACCGGCAAGATGGTCGTCCGCCTGGGCGACTGACGCGTCGTCAGGATCGCTGACCGCCCCGCCGCCCCGACCGGGTGGCGGGGCGGTCGGTCATGGGTGGCGCACCGTCCGGAGCGGCCGCCCGGCCGCACTACCGCATTCCCGCCGGATCCGAAAGTGCGTCATCCATCCTGTGGCGCCGCGCGGTACGGTGGTCCCGCCGGCGATGGGGCCGTTCGGGGGAGAGATCCGGCCGAGGGGTAGACCTCGTTGAGGATTCGACTAGCATTGAGCGAAAGCCTGTCCGTTTTGCTCAAATTAGTAGCTTAATGTCGGCTAACGTGGGTAACTGCGGATCAACCACAGGCACGAGGCAGCTGGGGAAGGCGACCCTCGTCCACAGCCTGGAGGTCCCGGTGACGACACGTGGAGTTCTGTACATCCACTCCGCGCCCCGCGCGCTGTGCCCGCACGTCGAGTGGGCCGTCGCGGGGGTGCTCGGTGTGCGGGTGAGCCTGGACTGGATCCGCCAGCCGGCCGCACCCGGGAATTGGCGTGCCGAGCTCTCCTGGCAGGGGGAGCCCGGTGCGGCCTCGAAGCTCGCCTCCGCGCTGCGCGGCTGGCAGCTGATGCGGTACGAGGTGACCAGCGAGCCCTGCGCCACGGCGGAGGGGGAGCGGTACAGCAGCACGCCCTCGCTCGGCATCTTCCACGCCGTCACCGGCATCCACGGCGACATCCTGATCCCGGAGGACCGGTTGCGCGCCGTCCTGCTGCGCGCCCGCAACGAGGGCGCCGACCTGGAGGCCGAACTGGCCCGGCTGCTCGGCAAGCCCTGGGACGACGAGCTGGAGCCGTTCCGGTACGCGGGCGAGGGCGCGCCGGTGCGCTGGCTGCACCAGGTGGTCTGAGCCCGCCCGCCACGGCGGCGCACGGCGCCGACGGCCACGGCCACCCACGGCGAAGGGCCGGCACCCTCCACGAGAGTGCCGGCCCTTCGCGTCGGGCGTCAGCGGGTGCGGAAGGCCAGCACCACGTTGTGGCCGCCGAAGCCGAACGAGTTGTTCAGCGCGGAGATCCGGCCCTCGGGCAGCTTGCGGGCCTCGCCGCGGACGATGTCGGCGTCCACGTCGTCGTCCAGCTCGTCCACGTTGATGGTCGGCGGGGCGATCCGGTGGTGCAGGGCCAGCACGGTGGCGACGGTCTCGATGCCGCCGGCGCCGCCCAGCAGGTGGCCGGTCATCGACTTGGTGGCCGAGATCGCGATGTGGTCCAGGTCGTCGCCCAGCTCCTTGCGCAGCGCCTTCAGCTCGGCGGTGTCGCCCTGGGGGGTCGAGGTGGCGTGCGCGTTGACGTGCACGATCTCGGCCTTGTCCAGCTCGTTGCGCTCGAACAGGTCGGCCAGCGCGCGGGCCACGCCGGCGCCGGTCGGCTCGGGCTGGGCGATGTGGTGGGCGTCCGAGGACAGGCCCTGGCCCACGGCCTCGCAGTAGATGCGGGCGCCGCGCGCCTCGGCGTGCTCGACGGACTCCAGCACGACCACGCCGGCGCCCTCGCCCAGCACGAAGCCGTCGCGGCCCTTGTCGTACGGGCGGGAGGCGCGCTCGGGCTCGTCGTTGTTCTTGGACATCGCCATCATGTTGGCGAACGCGGCGATCGGCAGCGGGTGGATCGCCGCCTCGGTGCCGCCGGCCACCACGACGTCGGCGCGGCCGGTGCGGATCATCTCGATCGCGTAGCCGATCGCCTCGGCGCCGGAGGCACAGGCGGAGACGGGGGTGTGCACACCCGCGCGGGCACCGACCTCCAGGCCGACGTTGGCCGCCGGGGAGTTGGGCATCAGCATCGGGACGGTGTGCGGGGAGACCTTGCGGGAGCCCTTCTCCTTCAGCACGTCGTACTGGTCGAGGAGGGTGGTCACGCCGCCGATGCCGGAGGCGATGACGGTGCCCAGGCGCTCGGGGGCGAGCTTGGAGGACTCGTCGGTGGCGGGGGTCTCGAAGCCGGCGTCGGCCCAGGCCTCGCGGGCGGCGATCAGCGCGAACTGGGCCGAGCGGTCCAGCTTGCGGGCCAGCGGGCGGGGCAGGATCGTGCCCGGCTCGACGGCCGTCCTCGCGGCGATCTTGACGGGCAGGTCCTCGGCCCACTCCTCGGTCAGGGCCGCCACGCCGGACTTGCCGGCGACCAGGTTCTCCCAGGTGCTGGCGGCGTCGGCGCCCAGCGGCGTGAAGGCGCCGATACCCGTGACGACCACGGTGCGGTTTTCAGCGGTCACTGGTTTCTTCTTCTCTCACGTGTGCGGGGGGTCGGCGGCGTGCCGAGGATGGGCCCGGCCGGGCACCCCGGTGAGGGGGTGTCCCGGCCGGCGGGTCGACCGGGGGCTCGTAGAGCCCGGCCGACAGGTCGGCCCTCGCCGGCGTACGGGACGCCGGAGGGGCCGACCGGGTCGAACGAGTCGATCGCTCAGGCGTTGAGGATGTAGTTCACCGCGTCGCCGACGGTCTTCAGGTTCTTGACCTCGTCGTCCGGGATCTTGACGTCGAAGCGCTCCTCGGCGGCCACGACGACCTCGACCATGGACAGCGAGTCGACGTCCAGGTCGTCGGTGAAGGACTTGTCCAGCTGGACGTCCTCGACCGGGATGCCCGCGATCTCGTTGACGATCTCGGCGAGACCGTCCAGGACCTCTTCCTGGGTAGCCATACTGGCTGCTCCTCTTCGGTGTTGAGCGTGTCCGGCCGGATTCGGCCGGACACAGGTTTGTGGATTGGGCGAAAGCGCCTAGGGGAGAGTAACGACTGCCGCGGCGTACACGAGACCCGCCCCGAACCCGATGATCAGGGCGAGGTCCCCGCTGTGGGCCTCACCGCTCTCCAGCATGCGTTCCATCGCCAGCGGGATGGACGCCGCGGAGGTGTTGCCGGTCTCCGCGATGTCGCGGGCGACGGGCACCGACTCCGGCAGCTTGAGCGCCTTGATCATGGCATCCGTGATCCGCATGTTGGCCTGGTGGGGGATGAACGCACCGAGCTGGTCGGCGGTGATCCCGGCGGCGTCCAGCGCCTGCTGGGCCACCTTGGCCATCTCCCACACGGCCCAGCGGAAGACCGGCTGGCCGTCCATCCGCAGGGCCGGCCACTTGGTCTCCTCGCCCGCGCCGTTGATGGCGTCGGACTTGGCGAAGGCGGTGTCCCAGGCCTCGGTCTGGGTGATCAGGTCGGCCTGCGAGCCGTCCGAACCCCAGATCAGCTTGCCGATGCCGGGCGTGTCGGACGGGCCGACGATCGCGGCGCCGGCGCCGTCGCCGAAGATGAAGGCGGTGGAGCGGTCCGACTGGTCGGTCAGGTCGCTGAGCCGCTCGACACCGATGACCAGCACGTACTCGGCGTTGCCGCCGCGGATCATGCCGTCGGCCAGGCCCAGGCCGTAGCCGAAGCCGGCACAGGCGGCCGAGATGTCGAAGGCCGGGGCGGTGCCGCAGCCGAGCCGCTCGGAGATCTCGGTGGCGATCGCCGGGGTCTGCTTGAGGTGCGAGACGGTCGAGACGATCACGCCGCCGATCTGCTCGGCAGTGATCCCGGCCTGGGCGATGGCCTTGCCGGCGGCCTGGATCGACATCTCGGCGACGGACTCGTCCGGGCCGGCCCACCGGCGCTCGGCGATCCCGCTGCGGGTGCGGATCCACTCGTCCGAGGAGTCGATCCACTCCAGGACCTCGGAGTTGGGGATCACCCGGACGGGACGGTAGCCGCCGACACCGAGGATGCGCGAGTACTGGGCTCCGCTCACCGGGCGGATCTGGGGCTTGGTCATGCCTGGTTCTCCTGCTCCTGACCGCCGTGCTCCGCGACGAGCTCGCGGGCCTTGTCCAGATCGGCGGGGGTCTTGAGGGCGAGCGTGGCCACACCCTTGAGGTTGCGCTTGAGCAGCCCGGTGAGGGTGCCCGCGGGGGACAGCTCGATCACGGCCGTCGCGCCCAGCTGCCCGATGGTCTCCATGCAGAGGTCCCAGCGGACCGGGTTGGAGACCTGCGACACCAGGCGGGCGAGGACCTCGGCGCCGCTGTCCACGACCGCGCCGTCCTTGTTGGAGACGTAGCGGACCTGCGGGTCGGCGGCGGTCAGGGTCGGGGCCAGCTTGGCCAGCCGCTCGACGCCCGGAGCCATGTGCTCGGTGTGGAAGGCGCCGGCCACCTTGAGGGCGACCAGCTTGGCGCGGGCCGGCGGGTCCGCCTTCAGCGCCTCCAGCTGGGCCAGCGTGCCGGCGGCGACGATCTGGCCGCCGCCGTTGTTGTTGGCCGCGGTCAGGCCGTGCTCGGCCAGCTTCGCCGCGACCTCCTCCGGCTCGCCGCCGAGCAGGGCGACCATGCCGGTCTCGGTGACGGCGGCGGCCTCGGCCATGGCCCGGCCGCGCTCGCGCACGAAGGCCAGCGCGTCGTGGGCGGTGAGCACCCCGGCGCCGGCGGCGGCGGTGATCTCACCGACGCTGTGGCCGGCCACGGCGCCGACCAGCTCGCGGGCGGCGTTCTCGTCCGGGAACAGCGCCCGGGCGGTCACCAGGCCGGCGGCGACCAGCAGCGGCTGGGCGACGGCGGTGTCCTTGATCTCCTCGGCGGACGCCTCGGTGCCGGCGTGCACCAGGTCGAGCCCGGCGACCTCGGACCAACCGCGCAGGCGGTCGGCGACGCCGTCGAGTTCCAACCAGGAGTTGAGGAAGCCGGGGGACTGGGCACCCTGTCCAGGGGCGACGATTACGAGCACGGTTCAACCCTCTCTCGCCAGGCGCCCAGGGGCGGGTAGGCGACGGTAACGAAGAAAACCATCCGGGATTGTATGGTCCCTACACTCCGGCTCAGCCGGGCTCCCCGACGGCGCCCAGCCGGCCGAGGGCCAGCGCGATCCGCAGGGTGAAGGCCGAACGTACGTCGGAGGGGGCGTACCCCGTGACATCAGTCACACGTCGTAGCCGGTAGCGCACCGTGTTGGGGTGGACGAAGAGCATCCGGGCGGCGCCCTCCAGCGAGGAGGCCTGCTCCAGGTAGACGCTCAGCGTCTCCAGCAGGGCGGAGCCGGCCTCGTCCAGCGGTGTGTAGATCTCCTCCACCAGCTGACGGCGCGCGGCCTGGTCGCCGGCCAGCGCCCGCTCGGGCAGCAGGTCGTCCGCCAGCACCGGTCGGGGGGCGTCCGGCCAGGCCGCGCAGGCGCGCAGACCGGCCGCGGCGGCGTGCGCCGAGCGGGTCGCGGAGAGCAGGTCGGGAACGGTCGGGCCGACCACCACCGGGCCCGGCGCGAACTGGCCGATCAGCGCCCGGGCCGCGTGCACCGGCTCCTTCTCGCCGCCCACCACGACCACCAGGCGCTTGCCCAGCACCCCGGTCAGCACGTTCAGCTTGGCGTACCGGGCGGCCCGGCGGATCGCCTCGACCACCAGCTCGCTGTCGCCGTCCGGGGCACTGCCCATCACCACCCGGACCTGGCTGGGCTGGCCCCAGCCGAGCGCCGCGGCCCGGGAGAGCACGCCCTCGTCGGCGTCGCCGGACAGCAGCGAGTTGACCACCAGCGCTTCCAGCCGGGCGTCCCAGGCGCCGCGCGCCTCGGCGGCCTGGGCGTACACCTGGGCGGTCGCGAAGGCGATCTCCCGGGCGTAGACCAGCACCGACTCGCGCATGTCCGCCTCGTCGCCGGGGGCGGCCACCTCCTCGATGGCCTCCTCCATCACCTCGATCGTGGTGCGGATCAGCTCGACGGTCTGGCGCAGGGTGATCGCCCTGGTCAGCTCGCGCGGGGCGGTGCCGAAGACGTCGGTGGAGATCGCCTGGGCGGCGTCCGGGTGGCGGTACCACTCGGTGAAGGCGGCGATGCCGGCCTGGGCGACCAGGCCGATCCAGGACCGGTGCTCCGGCGGCATCCGCCGGTACCAGCCGAGCTGGTCGTCCATCCGCGAGATCGCGGCGGTGGCCAGCTTGCCGGAGGACTTCTCCAGCCGCTTGAGCGTCGCCGCCCGGCGCTCGGCCCGCTCGGCGGCGTTTCTGCGCTCCTGCGCGGTCAGGCGGGGCGCCGCGCGGCCGCACCGTCTCCCAAGCAGTCCGAGGCCCCGGCCTGCGACGATCCCGCTACAGGGGCCTCGCCAACACCCACC
>NZ_JBSFWR010000123.1:0-21336 GCF_053594915.1 Kitasatospora sp. NPDC002543
GATCGACCTGGCCGAGCCGTGGGAGGAGGTCAGCGTCTACCCGGGCATCTCCGCCCGCCTGGGCGCCGAGGTCACCCCGGAGACCGGTGTCGAGGAGCTGCGCAAGCTGGCCACCGAGCACGGCATCCCGTTCGAGAAGGACTGGGGCCACGGTCAGATCGTGCTGGAGATGGTCGAGCGCCTGCTGGAGGAGAACGCCGTCCGGCCGACCTTCATCAAGGACTACCCGACCGAGGTCTCCCCGCTGACCCGCCAGCACCGCTCGCGGCCCGGTGTGGCCGAGAAGTGGGACCTGGTGATCTTCGGTACGGAGATCGGCACCGCCTACTCCGAGCTGGTCGACCCGGTCGAGCAGCGTGCCCGCCTCACCGCCCAGTCGCTGCTGGCGGCCGGCGGCGACGTCGAGGCGATGCAGGTGGACGAGGACTTCCTGCGCGCCCTGGAGTACGCGATGCCCCCGACCGGTGGCCTCGGCCTCGGCGTGGACCGCCTGATCATGCTGCTGACCGGCAAGAACATCCGGGAGACGGTGCTCTTCCCGCTGGTGAAGCCGGAGCCGAAGGCTTCCGCCGCGACGGCGGAGAAGACCGAGGAGGAGTGACCTGATGGACTACGTCAGCGCGATCGTGCCGCCGCTGGTCATGGCGATCGGCTTCGGGTTCCTGGTGCGGGCCATCATCCGCAGCCAGGGCGGGGCCCAGCGGGCCAAGGAAGACGTCGACTGACACCGTCAGCCGTCCCGAACGACCGGCGCGCCGCCATTCCCGATTCCGGGGGTGG
Organism: Kitasatospora sp. NPDC002543; assembly: GCF_053594915.1. Lineage (NCBI taxonomy): Bacteria > Bacillati > Actinomycetota > Actinomycetes > Kitasatosporales > Streptomycetaceae > Kitasatospora > Kitasatospora sp. NPDC002543. The sequence continues at coordinate 781 of NZ_JBSFWR010000123.1, forward strand.
CGGCGCGCCGGTTTGGCGCACTTCACAAGATTTGCCCCATTCACTCCCTATCCTGGCCGCACTATGGTCCGGCAACTCGGCGAACTTGAGAACGCCATCATGACCCGGGTGTGGCAGTGGAACCGACCGGTCACGGTTCGCGAGGTTCTCCTGGATCTGCGGTCGGAACGCGAAATCGCGTACACCACGGTGATGACCGTCCTGGACAAGCTGCACAGAAAGGGCTGGCTGCGCCGCGAGCGGGTCGGCCGGGCCTATCGATATGAACCGGTCTCCTCGCGCGAGGCGTACACGGCGGCCCTGATGAACGACGCCTGGGCCACCAGTGACAATCCGGCGGCGGCCCTGGTGCACTTCTTCGGCCTGATGTCGCCCGAGCAACGCGAAGCGCTCCGGGACGCCTTGCGGGTGGCCGCACTGTTCCCGTCCGATCCGGCCGGCGCCGATTCCGCGGACGGCGGACCGGATACCGGGGGGACGGAACCGGGGGCGGCGCGATAACGTCCCGACCATGGAGGTCACCATCCGCCGGGCGCGGACCACGGACGTGCGGGCAGTGCGCGGGCTCATCGACGCCTACTCGCGCGACGGCATTCTGCTGGACAAGCCCACAGTCACACTGTTCGAATCCGTCCAGGAGTTCTGGGTCGCGGAACGCGACGACAACGGCGTGGTGGTGGCCTGCGGCGCACTGCACGTGATGTGGGAGGACCTCGCCGAGGTCCGCACGCTCGCGGTGGATCCGGCCGCCCGGGGCACCGGGATCGGGCACCTGCTGCTGGAGAAGCTGGTGCAGACCGCACGCTGGCTGGGCGTCCGTCGGATTTTCTGCTTGACGTTCGAGGTCGCCTTCTTCGCGAAACACGGTTTCGTCGAGATCGGCGAGGTCCAGGAAACCGATGATGGTACGACAGACCCGGCGGCGATCGCTACAGATGTCTATGAAGAACTCCTCCGCTCGTACGATGAAGGCGTCGCCGAGTTCCTCGACCTGGAGCGGGTGAAGCCCAACACACTGGGCAACTCGCGCATGCTGCTGCACCTCTGAGACGCTCCACCGGGGTCAAGGGTTTGTGTTTTCCGGAGAAAGGCGCTTTCCTTTCCTCAGGCAATGGGTCGTTTAGCGGAAAGGGAAGCCCGTGGCACAGAGGGTGCAGGTCATTCTTGAAGACGATCTCGACGGCGGTTCGGCGGACGAGACGGTGACGTTCGCCCTCGACGGCGTTGCCTACGAGATCGACCTGAAGAGCGCCAACGCGGACAAGCTCCGCGGGCTGCTGGCGCCGTACGTGGAGAAGGGCCGCAAGCAGAGCGGCCGGCTCGCCGGCACCCGTCGCCCTGGCCGCGGCGGGGCGGCGCGTCCGTCCGGCGGCGGTGCGCCCGACACCGCCAAGATCCGCGCGTGGGCCAAGGAGCAGGGCCTGGAGGTCAACGACCGCGGCCGCGTTCCGAGCAACGTGCGCGAGGCCTACGAGAAGGCCAACGCGTCCTGATCCGACGCCGTCGGCCCGCCGGAGCGGGTGCGGGGCCCCGGCGGCCGGAGGTGGCGCCGCCATCACACGCACGGGGCGCGGAGGAGTCTCCTCCGCGCCCCGCGGCGCGTGCCCCGCGGGGCACCGTCGACCCGGCACCGGAGGCCGGGCGGCCCCGGGCGCACACCCGGGTCCGGGCGCACGTCCGGGCACGTGCTCGGGCGGCGGAACAATCACGGGCTGTGCAACGCTGTAGGGGCGAAGCGGTGACGCGGACACCACCGGGCGGCCCGCCCGGCCACCCGGCCGCGGTCGAACCCCCGCCACCACGGCCCGACTTCTCGCCAGGCGAACACCGCCACCGCGGAAACTGCGCGAGAACCGCCCCGATACCGGGTATGAATGCAGGTGGACGGGTTCTTCGGCCCGTCCAGGGGCAGTATGTGCGACCGGCCGGAGCGGTTCCGGCCGCGCCCCCGGCGGCTCGTGTTCGCCGATGGCGTAGCGGAATCCGGTGCATCCGGCCCGCCTGTGGGAACACCGATTCCCAGCATCAGGTTGGGATTGGTGTCGGCTGGTCGCGCAGCATCTCGCTCCTCTACCGGGGAGTGAATCCGTGGGCCGCGCCGCTGAGCGGGACTAGCATGCGGAAGGACAGGGCGGGGACGGACCCCGAACTGCCCGACCGCTCTGAGGAGCGATAAACGATGTTCGAGAGGTTCACCGACCGCGCGCGGCGGGTTGTCGTCCTGGCTCAGGAAGAAGCCCGGATGCTCAACCACAACTACATCGGCACCGAGCACATCCTCCTGGGTCTGATCCACGAGGGCGAGGGCGTCGCCGCCAAGGCCCTGGAGAGCCTCGGGATTTCTCTTGAGGCCGTTCGCCAGCAGGTCGAGGAGATCATCGGCCAGGGCCAGCAGGCCCCGTCCGGTCACATTCCCTTCACCCCCCGGGCGAAGAAGGTCCTGGAGCTGTCGCTCCGCGAGGCCCTCCAGCTCGGCCACAACTACATCGGCACCGAGCACATCCTGCTCGGCCTGATCCGCGAGGGCGAGGGCGTCGCCGCCCAGGTCCTGGTGAAGCTGGGCGCCGACCTCAACCGGGTGCGCCAGCAGGTCATCCAGCTGCTCTCCGGCTACCAGACCGGCGGCGGCAAGGAGTCGGCCACGGCCGGCGGGCCCGCCGAGGGCACCCCGTCGACCTCCCTGGTCCTGGACCAGTTCGGCCGCAACCTCACCCAGGCCGCCCGCGAGGCCAAGCTCGACCCGGTCATCGGGCGCGAGAAGGAGATCGAGCGGGTCATGCAGGTGCTGTCCCGCCGCACCAAGAACAACCCGGTGCTGATCGGTGAGCCCGGCGTCGGCAAGACCGCCGTGGTCGAGGGCCTGGCCCAGGCGATCGTCAAGGGCGAGGTCCCGGAGACGCTCAAGGACAAGCAGCTCTACACGCTGGACCTGGGCGCCCTGGTGGCCGGCTCGCGCTACCGCGGTGACTTCGAGGAGCGCCTGAAGAAGGTGCTCAAGGAGATCCGCACCCGCGGCGACATCATCCTGTTCATCGACGAGCTGCACACCCTGGTCGGCGCGGGCGCCGCCGAGGGCGCCATCGACGCCGCCAGCATCCTCAAGCCGATGCTGGCCCGCGGCGAGCTGCAGACCATCGGTGCCACCACCCTGGACGAGTACCGCAAGCACCTGGAGAAGGACGCCGCGCTGGAGCGCCGCTTCCAGCCGATCCAGGTCGCCGAGCCGTCGCTGCCCCACACGATCGAGATCCTGAAGGGTCTGCGCGACCGCTACGAGGCCCACCACCGGGTCTCCATCACGGACTCCGCCCTGGTCGCCGCCGCCACCCTGGCCGACCGGTACATCTCGGACCGCTTCCTGCCGGACAAGGCGATCGACCTGATCGACGAGGCCGGTTCCCGAATGCGCATCCGCCGGATGACCGCGCCGCCGGACCTGCGCGAGTTCGACGAGAAGATCGCCGACGTGCGCCGCGAGAAGGAGAGCGCGATCGACGCGCAGGACTTCGAGAAGGCCGCGTCCCTGCGCGACGACGAGAAGCAGCTCCTGCAGGCCAAGGCCAAGCGCGAGAAGGAGTGGAAGGCCGGCGACATGGACGTCGTCGCGGAGGTCAACGAGGAGCTCATCGCCGAGGTCCTGGCCACCGCCACCGGCATCCCGGTCTTCAAGCTGACCGAGGAGGAGACGTCCCGCCTGCTGCGCATGGAGGACGAGCTGCACAAGCGCGTCATCGGCCAGAAGGACGCCATCAAGGCGCTCTCCCAGGCCATCCGGCGCACCCGTGCGGGCCTCAAGGACCCGAAGCGCCCCGGCGGTTCGTTCATCTTCGCCGGCCCGTCCGGCGTCGGTAAGACGGAGCTGTCCAAGACGCTGGCGGAGTTCCTGTTCGGCGACGAGGACGCGCTGATCGCGCTCGACATGTCCGAGTTCTCCGAGAAGCACACCGTCTCCCGGCTGTTCGGCTCCCCGCCCGGCTACGTGGGCTACGAGGAGGGCGGCCAGCTGACCGAGAAGGTCCGCCGCAAGCCGTTCTCGGTCGTCCTCTTCGACGAGGTCGAGAAGGCCCACCCGGACATCTTCAACTCGCTGCTGCAGATCCTGGAGGACGGTCGCCTGACCGACTCCCAGGGCCGCGTGGTCGACTTCAAGAACACCGTCATCATCATGACGACCAACCTCGGCACCCGGGACATCTCGAAGGGCTTCAACCTCGGCTTCGCGGCCGCGGGCGACACCCAGACCGGGTACGAGCGGATGAAGGCGAAGGTCGGCGAGGAGCTCAAGCAGCACTTCCGCCCCGAGTTCCTGAACCGTGTCGACGACATCGTGGTGTTCCACCAGCTGTCCGAGGACGACATCATCCAGATCGTCGACCTCATGATCGACAAGGTGGACGAGCGGCTCAAGGACAAGGACATGGGCCTGGAGCTCAGCGTCGAGGCCAAGAAGCTGCTGGCCAAGCGCGGCTACGACCCGATCCTGGGTGCCCGTCCGCTGCGCCGCACCATCCAGCGCGACATCGAGGACCACCTCTCCGAGAAGATCCTCTTCGGCGAGCTGCGGGCCGGCCACATCGTCGTCGTGGACGTCGAGGGCGAGGGCAAGGACGCCAAGTTCACCTTCCGCGGCGAGGAGAAGTCGGCCGTCGCGGACACCCCGGCCGCGGTCGCCTCGTCCGGGCCGGACCTGACGAAGTAACCCAACTTTTAACAGACAACTTCACAGCCACCGAGCCCCCGGCGTTGACGCCGGGGGCTCGGCGCGTTCCGCTTCCGCCGCGCCCGGCGCGGTCCGGACCCGGATGGCTGGCCTCCGCTCCGGCTGGTGCGGGTGCGCCCGGTTTCTCAGCGACCTTTAACGAACATACGGTTGACAGACAGTCAGGTGATGGGAAGTCGCGGAGGATAGCGCCGTGACCATGTCACGGTCAAGGTCTATCTTTTCTGTGCACGCTTGTATCAAATGACGTCCACCTGTCTTTCATTTTGGTTTGCCGGGCTTTGGCCAACAGCTGGCCCCGGTCGGGGAGGACGTCACAACGTTGAAGAACACCAGGAGAACCGCTGCGGCTGCCACTGCCGCAGCGGTCATAGTCACGCTCGGCGCGGGCCTGTTCCCGGCCACCGCCGTCGCCGCAGGCTCGGCCCCGGTCCCGCGGGACCCGGCCGACGCCGTCCAGAGCACCGAGCACAACATCCCGGGCCCGCTGACGGCGAAGGTGGAGGCGGAGCAGAAGGCCGCCACCCAGAAGCTGCTCGACGGCACCGCCCAGGTCGAGAAGCACAACGGCTCCACCAGTGTGAAGCTCGGCAAGGACAAGTACGTGGAGCTCGCCCGCGAGCGCACGGACAAGATCTTCACCATCCTCGTCGACTTCGGTGACCAGGTGGACAACACCACCAAGACGCCGGACGGCAAGGTCAAGTACGGCGGCGAGGCCGGCCCGAAGCACAACGAGATCGCGAAGCCGGACCCGGCCACCAACAACTCGACCGCGTGGCAGGCCGACTACAACCAGCAGCACTTCCAGGACCTGTACTTCGCCAAGGACAAGCCCTCGCTGAAGACCTACTACGAGCAGCAGTCCTCGGGCCGCTACTCGGTCGACGGCGTGGTCTCGGACTGGGTCCGGGTCCCGTGGAACGAGGCCCGCTACGGCTCGGACTACTGCGGCTCCAACGTCTGCGCCAGCGCGCAGGACCTGATCCGCGACGCCGTGGACATCTGGTACAAGGACCAGCTGGCCAAGGGTCAGACCGACGCCCAGATCAAGGCGACCCTGGCCCAGTACGACCAGTGGGACCGCTACGGTTCGCACCACGACGGGAACTTCAACCAGCCCGACGGGTACATCGACCACTTCCAGATCGTGCACGCCGGCGAGGACAAGTCGGCCGGCGGCGGCAAGCAGGGCAGCAAGGCCCTGTGGGCCCACCGCTCGTACGTCTACGGCAACCTGCAGGGCACGGCCGGCCCCGACGGCAACAAGCTCGGCGGCGTCCAGGTCGGCACCAGCGGCATCTGGATCGGCGACTACACGATGCAGCCGGAGAACGGCGGCCTCGGCGTCTTCGCCCACGAGTACGGCCACGACCTCGGTCTGCCGGACCTCTACGACACCGCCGGCAAGGGCATCGACAACTCGGTGGGCTTCTGGTCGCTGATGTCCTCGGGCTCCTGGCTCGGCGAGGGCAAGGGCAGCATCGGCGACATGCCGAACGACCTCGACGCCTGGAGCAAGTACAAGCTCGGCTGGCTGAAGGCCGACCGCGCCAAGGCCGGCACCGAGTCGACCCACCACATCGGCCCGGCGGAGTACAACAGCAACCTGCCGCAGGGTCTGATCGTCGACCTCCCCGCGAAGAAGATCACCACCGAGATCAACAAGCCGTTCGCCGGCGCCGGTGAGTGGTGGAGCGGCAGCGCCGACAACCTGAACGTCACGCTCACCCGCGACATCGACCTGACCGGCAAGACCAAGGCCAGCATCAACGCCAAGGCCTGGTACGAGCTGGAGCAGGACTTCGACTACGCGTTCGGCGAGGTCTCCACCGACGGCGGCAAGACCTGGACCGTCGTCGACGGCACCTGGAACGGCACCGCGCTGCCCCGCGAGAACGACCGTCCGGCCCTCAGCGGCCAGGTGGCCACCTGGGGCGACCTGTCCTTCAACCTGGACGCCTACGCGGGCAAGCAGATCAAGTTCCGCTACCACAACAGCACCGACGGCGGCCTGCACTTCCGCGGCCTGACGCTGGACAACATCGCGGTCGTCGCCGACGGCGCCACCGTGTTCAGCGACGACGTCGAGAACGGTGACAACGGCTGGGTGGCCGACGGCTTCTCCCGCTTCGGCGGCTCGTACACCAAGGACTACGCGCAGTACTACATCGCGGAGAACCGGCAGTACGTGTCCTACGACCGGACCCTGAAGACCGGCCCGTACAACTTCGGCTTCGCCGACCGCCCGAACTGGGTCGAGTACTACCCGTACCAGCCCGGCCTGCTGGTCTGGTACTGGGACGAGTCGCAGACGGACAACAACGTCAGCGCCCACCCCGGCCAGGGCCTGATCCTGCCGGTCGACTCGCACCCGACCCCGCTGAAGTGGAGCGACGGCACCCTGATGCGTCCGCGCATGCAGGGCTACGACTCCACCTTCGGCTCGCGCCGCACCTCCGGGATGACCCTGCACAAGGCCGGCGTCGAGACCGTCGTGCCGAAGGCCAAGGGCGTCGACGAGTTCAACGACCTGAAGTCGTGGTGGAGCAAGGACAACCCGTACAGCGGTGTCAACGTGCCGAAGACCGGCACCAGCATCGAGGTCGAGAACGAGTCCTCGAACTACCTGGAGACCTGGATCCGGGTCCGCCCGGTCGACAACTGATCGCCACCCCGGTAGCGATCGGCCTGTGACCAGGCAGCTCTGACAACTCCACGTCCGGCCCGTCCCCGCAGCGCGCGGGGGCGGGCCGGACGCCTTTCCGGGCCCGCCCGCCTCGCCGAACCCCGGCGCCTCACCGAATCCAGGCGCCTTGCCGAACCCGGTGCCCGCCGACCCGGCCGTCAGGCCTTACCGGCCGGCAGCCGGTCCAGGAAGGCGGCGGCCGCCACCGCGACGTCGGCGCCGGTCCAGTCGAGGGCGGGCGCGGCGACCGTGACCTCGGTCATCGACAGCCCCGGCGGACCGCACGCGCGCCAGGCCCCGAACAGCCCGATCCCGGTGTCCTCGGCCAGCCCCAGCCCTGCCTCCTCCAACTCCCCCGCCGGGTACGGCAGCCAGAGCTGGAACTGGTGGGTGTGCGGCGGAGCCGGGTGCACCCGGGCGCCGGGGACGGCGGCGAACGCCCGGGCCAGCGCCTCGGCCACCGTCCGGGCGTGCCCCACGTACCGGGCCAGCCGCGGCAGTTCGCGCTCCAGCCCGGCCAGCGCGGCCAGCGCGAACGGCCACTGCTGGTAGAGCTGCCCGCCGTAGCGGTGCCGCCAGGCCCGGGCGGTGCGGACGAAGCCGCCGGGGCCGGCCAGCGCGGCGCCGCTGATCCCGCCGAGCGTCTTGTAGAAGGAGACGTAGACCGAGTCGGCCAGGCCCGCGACCTCCGGCAGCGGACGGCCGAGGGCCACCGCGGACTCCCAGATCCGGGCGCCGTCCAGGTGCAGCGCCGCACCGTGCTCCTCCCGCACCACCGCGGCCAGCTCCACCAGCTCCGCCCAGCCGGGCAGCACGAACCCGGCGTCGCGCAGCGGCAGCTCCAGGCTCAGTGCGGCGTACGGCTCGTCCAGGGCGCGCAGTTCCGCGGCGGTGGGCTGGCGCGGCGCCTCGGTCGGCCAGAGGCTGCGCAGCCCGGACAGCACGCCGAGCGCGTGCCGCTCGTGCCGGTCGGTGTGGGCCAGCGGGTGGGTGGCCACGGTGCGCGACCCGGCCGCCTCGGCGTGGATCCGCAGGGCGATCTGCTGGGCCATCGTGCCGGTCGGGAGGAACACCGCGTCCTCGGTGCCGAGCAGCCCGGCGACCCGCTGCTCCAGGGTGCGGAGCACGCCGTCGCCGTACTGGTCCGGGCGGCCGTCCAGGTCCGGGCGGCCGTCCAGGTCGGGAGCGGCCCCGGGCCCGCCCGGCGGCGGGCCGGCGAGGTCGGCGAGGCGTTCGCGGATGCTCTGCGGCCGGGGCCCGGACAGCAGCCGCTCGCAGCCGCGCAGGGCGGCGAAGCGGCGGTCCGACAGGCTCGGGCGGTCACTGGAGTCGGGGTCTTCGCTCCTGTTGCCATACATGGCTCGATGGTCCCCCAGCGGGCGGGACCGGTCAGCGGTGCGGACGGAAAGCGGTTCGAGCCGGTCAAACCCCGGCCGCGCGTGGTGCTGGTCACAGGCCTTCGGCGCGGTACGAGCGGCGGTAGTAGCGGATGCCGGGGACGCGGCGGGTGCCACGGAGCGGTCGTGAGCGATCCGATCTCATGATCATTACTCCGTCGGTTTGAATCTCCCGCGCCACGCTGACTACATCCCGTAGTACGTCACACCGTTTGGGCGTCCGCTCGGTGACCGTTACACCTGAGTGGTCCCCCGCTCAGCACGCGCCCGAACGGGCCCTTCGTGCTGCCCTCGTACGACCCGTGAGGTTCGGCAAGCGATGTCCACCGTCCCGCCCGTGGGGCCGGCCCTGCGCCGGCTCGCCGCCCGCACGGCGGCCCAGGCCGCCGCCTGGCAGCCCCGGATCGGCCACGCCGTCCGCACCCGCGCGTCCGTCTGGCAGCCCCGGATCGGCCGTGCCGTCCACACCCACGCCGCCACGCCGTTGCGTGCCCTCGGGTCGCCCCGGCACTCCACGCTGCCCGGCAGCCGACAGCGGGCCGAGCACGACCACGCGCTGGTCTCGGCCGGAGCGGTCGCCACGCTGCTCGCCGGTGTGCTGCTGGCGGCCACCCCGGGCACGGCCTCGGCGCAGACCGTCCTGCCCACCACCCCGGGCAGCTCGGCCTTCACCGTGCCGCGGGCGGAGGTCCCGAGCGCGGGCCTGGTCCAGGTGGCCGGCCCGAGTCCGTACAAGCTGCCCGACGACGGCGACTCGGCGCAGCAGTTCGTGGCGGTGGCGCCCAACCTGCTGCCGCTCGAACCGCCGTACCCCGGTCCGGACCCCGCCGCCGAGCCGGCCCCGGAGCCCGAACCCGAACCCGAGCCCGCGCAGGAGCCCGCGCCCGCCCCGGGGTGGTCGGCGCCGGTGCCGAACGCGCCCACCAGCAATCCGTACGGGAAGCCCAACCGCGGCTACGCGGCCGGGTACCACACCGGGGTGGACTTCGCGGTCTCCCCGGGCACGCCGCTGCTGGCGGTCGGCGACGCGACCGTGGTGTCGGCCGGCTGGGACGGCGCGTACGGCAAGGAGGTCGTGCTGCGGCTGGCGGACGGGCACTACGCGCAGTACGCCCACATGTCCTCGGTCGCCGTCTCGGCGGGCCAGCGGGTGTCGGCGGGCGAGCGGATCGGGCTGTCCGGGAGCACCGGCAACTCGACCGGCCCGCACCTGCACTTCGAGATCCGCACCAGCAACCGCTACGGCGCGGTGGTCAACCCGATCGCGTACCTCGCGGGGCACGGCGTCACGAACTTCTGAGCCGCCCGGCGGCGCCCGGTCGGCGTCGTTCCCGGCCGTCGTTCCCGGCCGGCCCGGTTCCCGCCCCGCCCCGTTCCCGCCCGGCGCCGCGCTCAGCCGACGCTGCCGGCCGGATGGCTGATCCGGGCGCCGATCTCCAGCGCGATGTCCCGGGCCGCCCCGATCGCCTCGCCCAGCTCGGCGGGGGGCGGCTGCTCACCCCACACGTTCGGGCTGTGGGGGCAGTCCGCGTTGTCCTGCTTGACCAGGAACAGCGACGAGTGGACGGTGAACAGCGCCATCGCGGCCCGCAGCCGGTCGTGGAAGTCCGCGCCCGGACCGTGCACCAACTGCATCATGGTGATCATGCGGTCCTTGAAGGCCAGCCCGGCCGGGGACTCGCGCAGCGCGGGCTGGTTCTCGTGGAAGAAGCGCAGCAGCGGGGCCCGCTCGGCCATCCCGTCCGCGAAGCGGCGGATCAGCTCGTCGCGCACCGCGGGGCTCCAGTCCTGCTTGCGGCCCCACGTGATGGTGTCGTCGATCGGCGCGGCCATCCGCTCGACGATGCCCAGGACGATGTCGTCCTTGGTCTTGAAGTGGTAGTAGAGCGCGGCCTTGGTGACGCCCAGGCGGTCGGCGATCTCACGCAGTGAGGTCTGCTCGTAGCCCTGCTCGGAGAAGAGCTCCAGCGACACCTCGATGATGCGAGCCCGGGTGTCGCTGCGGGGGCTGTGCGGAGTGGCCATGGCCTGCCTCATGACTGCGTCGGTGACTGTTGCGGACCCCGGGGCGGGAGCCGCTCCGGACTCATTCTCCCTGCCCAGAAGGCCGGTCGGGAAACTGGCTTGACGACCGGCTAGTAAACAACCTACCGTGCCGACGGTCGATAAACTAGCCGGGCGACAAGTAAGTGAGCCGCCGCACGGCACGCCGCTCCGTCCGAACCACCCTCCGGGAGACCCCACCTCATGTCACAGTCCAAGACCGTCGGCCCGGTGCCGGAGGACAAGACGCCCGAGGAGGAACAGCCGCGGTCGCCGCGGGAGATCCGCCTCGTGATGATCGGCCTGGTCGTCACCATGCTGCTGGCCATGCTCGACAACCTGATCGTCGGCACCGCGATGCCGACCATCGTCGGCGACCTCGGCGGCGCCGAGCACCTGTCCTGGGTCGTCACCTCGTACACCCTGGCCACCGCCGCCTCCACCCCGATCTGGGGCAAGCTCGGCGACATGTACGGCCGCAAGGGCACCTTCCTCACCTCGATCGTGATCTTCCTGGTGGGTTCGGCGCTGTCCGGCCTGTCCCAGAACATGAACGAGCTGATCGGCTTCCGCGCCGTGCAGGGCCTGGGCGCCGGCGGTCTGATGGTCGGCGTCATGTCGATCATGGGCGCGCTCGTCCCGCCGCGCGACCGCGGCAAGTACCAGGGCATGTTCGCCGCGGTGATGGCCCTCGCCACCATCGGCGGCCCGCTGGTCGGCGGCTTCATCACCGACCACCTGAGCTGGCACTGGACCTTCTACATCAACCTGCCGCTCGGCGTCGTCGCGCTCGCCGTGGTCGTCGTCACCCTGAAGCTGCCGAAGGTCCGCAGCACCGCCAAGATCGACTACCTGGGCGCCGTCCTGCTCACCGTGGGCATCACCTCGCTGGTGCTGATCACCACCTGGGGCGGCCAGCAGTACGCCTGGGGCTCCAAGGAGATCCTCGGCCTGGCCGCGCTCGCCGCCGCCTCGCTGATCGCCTTCTGCTACGTGGAACAGCGGGTCGAGGAGCCGATGCTCCCGCTGAGCCTGTTCCGCAACCTGAACTTCACCCTGGTATCGATCATCGGCTTCGTCGTCGGCTTCGTGATGTTCGGCTCGACCGTCTTCCTGCCGCTCTACCAGCAGATCGTCCAGGGCGCCTCGGCCACCAACTCCGGGCTGCTGCTGATGCCGATGATGTTCGGCATGCTGGTGATCTCGCTGGTGGTCGGCCAGGCCGTCACCAAGACCGGCAAGTACCGGATCTACCCGATCATCGGCACCCTCGTGATGACCGGCGGCATGATCCTGCTCTCCACCATGGGCACCGGGACCAGCAGCTTCACCTCGGCCTGCTGGATGGTCGTGCTGGGCGCCGGCATGGGCTTCCTGATGCAGATCACCATGCTGGTCGCGCAGAACAGCGTCGAGCTCAAGGACATGGGCGTGGCCAGCTCCACCGCCACCCTGTTCCGCACCATCGGCGGTTCCTTCGGTGTCGCGCTCTTCGGCGCGCTGTTCAACAACCGGGTGACCGACACCATGAAGGAGCGGCTCGGCGAGCAGGCCACCGCGGGCGGCGGCGTTCAGGACCCGGGCCAGATGAGCCCGGCCGCCCTGCGCAAGCTCCCCGAGGCCGTCCAGGACGCCTACCACCACGCGGTGTCCAACGGCATGCACACCGTCTTCCTGTGGGGTGCGGGCGTGGCCGTGATCGCGATCGCCGCGGCGGTGTTCCTGCGCGAGGTGCCGCTGCGCGGGACGGGCAAGGGCGAGAAGCCGGCCGAGGCCTCGCTGGAGGCGGCGGCCGTCTGACGGCCCCCGCCCGTACGGCGCCCCCGGGAGGTATGTCCTCCCGGGGGCGCCGCGTTTCGTTCGCGGGGGCTTCGCGCTCCGGCCGTGGGGCCTTCGCGCTTCGTTCGCGGGGCCTTCGCGCTTCGTTCGCGGGGGCGGCTACTGGGGCAGCCGGTACACGCCCTGCTCGACCGGCTCGACCAGGCCGTCCGCCACCAGGCCGTCCAGCGCCCGGGCCCGCTGCACCGCGTCCGGCCAGACCGCGTCCAGCCGGGCCTGCGGCACCGTCCCGTGCGCCTCGCGCAGCACCGCGAGCAGCTTGCCGCGCACCTGGCGGTCCGTCCCCTCGTAGGACTGTCCGCGCCGGGCCGGGCCCTCGTACGGCGGGCGGCCGGCCCGCTGCCAGGCACAGGCGGTGAACAGCGGGCAGTCCCCGCACTCCGGGCCGCGCGCGGTGCAGACCAGCGCGCCCAGCTCCATCACGCCGACCGCCCAGGTGGCGGCGGTCTCGGCGTCGTCCGGCAGCAGCGCGGTGGCGGTGCGGCGCTCGGCGGCGGTGGTGGCCTGGGCCGGGTACTCCACGCCGGTCACCGCGCGGGCGAAGACCCGGCGGACGTTGGTGTCCAGCACCACGTGCCGCTGGCGGAAGGCGAAGGAGGCGACGGCGGCGGCCGTGTACTCGCCCACCCCGGGCAGCGAGAGCAGGGTGGCGTGGTCGTCCGGGACCTCGCCCTCGTGCTCCTCGGTGATCGCCACCGCGGCCGCGTGCAAGCGCAGCGCCCGGCGCGGGTAGCCCAGTCGGCCCCACATCCGGACCGCCTCGCCGGGCGCCTCGGCGGCGAGGTCGGCCGGGGTCGGCCAGCGGGTCAGCCAGGCCTCCCAGGCGGGCAGCACGCGCTTGACCGGGGTCTGCTGGAGCATGAACTCGCTCACCATGACCGCCCACGGCGTCGCGTCGGGGGCCCGCCAGGGAAGGTCCCGCTTGCTCGCCTCGTACCAGTCGAGGACGGTCGAGTGGAACAGCGGCAGGGGCATCGGCGGCCGGGTGGCACCGGCGGCGGCGGGAGCGGTGATGGCAGTCATGGCCCTTCGATCCTCCCATGCCCGCCCGCCGGGCCGAAGTGGACCGGATCGCTCCCGATCGCCCCCTGGCCGTCCCCCGACTGCCAGCCGACTGCCAGCCGGTCGCCCCCCGGTTGCCCGCCGGCTGCCCGCCGGGGGAACTTCCGGAAAATCGTCCGGTTGGGGCTCGCTCGAACGGGTCAAATGGCGGATCATGTGAAGGAAGGGGCGACTGTGCGGTGTTGGTGAGTCAATCGCCACACACAGTCTCGTAGAGTTTGATCGTGCCTTCTCTGCGTCAACCCGTCGGACCACTGCCGGCCTCGATCTACTGGCGTCGGCGCGTCGTCGTGCTCGTCGCCGTCGCGGCGGTCGTCGCGCTGATCGCCTGGCTGATGATCGATCAGGGCGGGGGAGGTGACGGCGGCTCACAGGGCAACGCCGCGCAGGCCGTTCCCTCCCAGTCCCAGACCCCGGCCCAGGCCATCACGCCCGGTGCCTCCCCGAGCGGCCCCGCGGCGCGCCCGGGCGGCGGCACCGGCGGCCCGGTGGCGGGAGGCGGCGGCACCGAGGTCAACCTCAGCGGCGGCACCGGCGCCGGCGGAGCCAACCCGGCCCCCGGGGGCGGCGCCGCACCGGCGACCGGCGGCGGCACCGGTGGCGGCACGGGCGGCTCCGGCAGCACGGGCGGCGTCCCGGCGGTGAACACCCCCGAGATCATGGCGCTGCCGGTCTGCACCTCCTCGCAGGTGGCACTGGAGCTGGCCGGCACCCAGAACTCGTACCAGCCCAAGGACAAGCCCCGGCTGGCCCTGACGGTCAAGAACTCCGGCGCCAACTGCCGGGTGGACCTGGGCCGCACCGCCTCCGTGATCACGGTGAGCGGCAGCAACAACGACCGGGTCTGGTCCTCCGGCGACTGCCCGGCCGACAAGGGCAACATCTGGGTGCAGCTCGGCGCGAACGGCAACCAGACCGAGACCTTCACCTGGGACCGCAGCCGCAGCAAGCCGCAGTGCGCCACCGCCGACCAGACCCCGCCGCCGAGCGGCACCTACGTGGTGCTCGCGGAGCTCACCGGTCTCTCCGGGGACAAGGTCTCGGCGCGGGCGTCGATCCGACTGGACAGCTGAGAACCGGTCAACTTCCCCCGGAGCCCCCGGCCGTCGCACGGCCGGGGGCTCCGTCGTGTCCGGGGAACGCCTCCCCGGGGCCGGACGCGGGGCGGGAGCACCGGTCGCGGACGGGCGACGGCCCCCGGGGAGGGGCTCCCCGGGGGCCGTCGCCGTGGCACGGGCGTCCGTACGGCTGCGCGTCCGGTCAGACGTAGCGCTCCAGGATGGACGATTCGGCAAGACGGGACAGGCCCTCGCGGACCGAGCGGGCACGGGTCTCGCCGACGCCCTCGACGGTCTGCAGGTCGTCGATGCTCGCGGCCAGCAGCTTCTGGAGGCCGCCGAAGTGCTCGACCAGGCGCTCTATGACCGTGTTGGGCAGGCGCGGGATCTTCGCCAGCAGGCGGTAGCCGCGCGGTGAGACGGCGGAGTCCAGCGACTCCGGCGAACCCGAGTAGCCGAGCGCCTTGGCGACGGTCTGGAGGTCCAGCAGCTCGGCGTGGGTCAGCGCCTCCAGGTCGGCCAGCACCTCGGTGACCGTCCGGCCCTTCTTGGCGGCCCGCTCCGGGAAGTAGTCCCGGGCGACCAGCTCGCGCTCCGGCTCCACCCCCGCGATCAGCTCGTCCAGCTGGAGCGAGAGCAGGCGGCCGTCGATGCCGAGCTCCAGCACGTAGCCGGCGATCTCGGTGGCGATCAGCCGCACCATCTCCAGGCGCTGGGCCACGGCGGTGACGTCCCGGACCGTCACCAGGTCCTCGATCTCCAGCGCCGAGAGCGTGCCGGCCACCTCGTCCAGGCGCAGCTTGTAGCGCTCCAGGGTGGCCAGCGCCTGGTTGGCACGGGACAGCACGGTGGTGGAGTCCTCCAGCACCCGGCGGGTGCCGTTGACGTACATCGCGATCAGCCGCATCGAGTGCGAGACGGCGACCACCGGGTAGCCGGTCTGCCGGTTGACCCGCTCGGCGGTGCGGTGGCGGGTGCCGGTCTCGTCGGTGGGGATGGTCGAGTCCGGCATCAGGTGCACGCCGGCCCGGACGATCTTGGTGATGTCCTTGTCGAGCACCACCGCGCCGTCGAGCTTGCACAGCTCGCGCAGCCGGGTGGCGCTGAACTCGACGTCCAGGACGAAGCCGCCGGTGCACAGGGACTCGACGGTCTTGTCGAAGCCCAGCACGATCAGACCGCCGGTGTTGGCCCGCAGGACCCGCTCCAGGCCGTCACGAAGCGCGGTACCGGGCGCGATGGCGGTGAGGGAGGCCCGCAGCAGGGCCTCCTCGCGGGAGGCCTTGTCCGCCCCCCGGTCGCTGGCTGCCACGTGACTCCTCCGGTCGACCCGTGCCGCGCGCCTCACGCCGTGCGCCGGTCCGCGGTCTGTTGCTCTGTCGCTCAGTACCGCTCGGTACTGCCTTCTGGCCAATGAGACTGGAGAAAGTCTAACTGTGTGTGGCTTCGGCAGGGCTTGGGTCAGCGCAGTTCGTCGGAGTCGAGCGGCTCCCAGCCGTCCATCAGCTCCTCGGAGTACGCCGCCGGGCGGTCCGCGGCCCGGGCGGAGCGCGGGGCCGGCGGTGCCGACGGGGCCTCACCGCGCGGCTCGGTGCGCGGCTTGGCGGCCGCACGGCGGCGGCCCGGGATCGCCCGCAGGGCCTCGCCGATGTCGGCCACCTCGACCACCTTCATGCCCGCCGGGACCTTGCCCGGGTCCGGCGGGACCAGGGCGTGGGTGAAGCCCAGCCGGTGCGCCTCGGCGAGCCGCCGCTGCACACCCGTCACCCGCCGTACCTCGCCCGCCAGGCCGACCTCGCCGATCGCCACCAGGTTGCTGGGCAGCGGGGTGTCGGTGGAGGAGCTGGCCACCGCCAGCGCCACCGCGAGGTCCGCGGACGGCTCCGTCAGCTTCACCCCGCCGACCGTCGCGGTGTAGATGTCCTGCTTGCCGAGCTTCACCCCGCCGTGCCGCTCGACCACGGCCAGGATCATCGCGATCCGGGGGGACTCCAGGCCCGAGGTCGTACGGCGCGGGGACGGGATCTGCGAATCCACCATCAGCGCCTGCACCTCGGCCACCAGCGGGCGCTTGCCCTCCAGGGTGACGGTGAGGCAGGTGCCCGGAACGGGCTTGTCACGCCTGGTCAGGAAGAGGCCGGACGGATCGGCCAGGCCGACGATGCCCTCGTCGTGCAGCTCGAAGCAGCCGACCTCGTCCGTGGCGCCGTAGCGGTTCTTGACCCCGCGGATGAGCCGCAGCCGGGCGTGCCGGTCCCCCTCGAAGCTCAGCACCACGTCCACCAGGTGCTCCAGCAGGCGCGGGCCGGCGATCTGGCCGTCCTTGGTGACGTGGCCGACCAGCAGCGTCGCCATGCCGCGCTCCTTGGACGCCCGGATCAGCGCGCCCGCCACCTCGCGCACCTGGGCCGGGCCGCCGGGGGCGCCGTCCAGCTCGGCGGAGGCGATGGTCTGCACCGAGTCCAGGATCAGCAGGCCGGGGTTGACCGCCTCGATGTGCCCGAGCACCGCGCCGAGGTCCTGCTCGGCGGCGAGGTAGAGGTGCTCGGAGAGGGCGTCGATCCGGTCCGCGCGCAGCCGGACCTGGCCGGCCGACTCCTCGCCGGTGACGTAGAGCGTGCGGTGCTGCGCGGTGGCCGCCTTCGCGGCGACGTCCAGCAGCAGGGTCGACTTGCCGACGCCGGGCTCGCCGGCCAGCAGCACCACCGCGCCGGGGACCAGACCGCCGCCGAGCACCCGGTCCAGCTCCGGCACGCCCGTCGAGCGGGCCGTCGCGACCTGGCCGTCCACCTGGGCGATCGGACGGGCGGGCGCGCTGACCGGGCCGGCGGCCGTGGTGCGGATCGGCACCGCGCCGTACTCCTCGACCGTGCCCCAGGCGTTGCACTCCGGGCAGCGGCCGACCCACTTGGGCAGCTGGTTGCCGCACTCGGTGCAGCGGTACGCCGGGCGCGGCTTGGCGGTGGTCTTGGAACGCGGAGGCATGCGGCCCACGGTAGCGCCTGGGTACGACAGCGACGGTCCGCCGGCGGGCTCGCCGCGCATCCACACAGATGGGCGATGTTGTTACCCGAAAGAAGTACATACACGGCGAATGGCCGGGATCAGCCGTCCGCGTTCTCTACCGTCGGATGGGTGACGACGAGAACTGTTGGGCCGACCGGGTCGGTCGAGCCGGGCAGGTGGGGTGCACCGGGCCGGGCGGTCAGGTCGGGCTCCGGTGGACAGGGCGGGGCTCGGGCCGGGTCGGCCGGGGCCCGGATCGGACCGGCCGGGTCGGCGGGGACGCAGGCCGGGGCGCAGGCGCGTCCGGCCGGGACGCAGGCCGGGGCGCAGGCCGGGGCACGGGCCGCTGCCGCGCTCGCGGCGTACGACCGGCAGGTGGACGGCCTGTTCACCTACTGCCTCTCGGTGCTGTGCGAGCACGACGCGGCCGCCGACGCCCTGAGCGAGGTCCGCGAGCTGGCACGGCGGCACGGCGCCCGGCTGGCCGAGCCCGGGCTGCTGCGCGCATGGCTGTTCTCGCTGGCCCGGTACTGCTGCCTGCGCCGCCTCGCGGGCGGGACCGGTGGCGGGAGCGGTGGCGGGACCGGTGCCGAGGCCGGGCGGGCCGACACCGTCGAACCGGACGAGGCCGAGGCGGCCCGGCGGCGGCACGAACTCTCCTCGCTCGCCTGGCCCGAGGCCGCCGGAACCGACCCGGAGCAGCGCGAGGCACTGGAGCTCTCCGTCCGGCACCGGCTGACCCCGCTGGAGGTGGCGGCGGTTCTGGGCCTGCCGTTCGAACGGACCCGCGCACTGCTGGCCACCGCCGAGGCCGAGGTGGCCCGCACCCGGGCGGCCCTGCTGGTGCTCGGCGTGGGCGGCTGCCCGGAGCTGGACCGGCTCGGCGGGGCCGGGGCGGAGTCCTGGCGGGACTGGGTGCTCGGCCCGGCGCTGCGACGGGAGCTGGTGCGGCACGTGGTGGACTGCCCGACCTGCCGGGGGACGGCGGAGCGGGTGGCCGCGAGCGAGGCGGCGGAGGGTGCGGGAGGTGCCGAGGGCGCGGGGCGTACGGGCGGCGCGGGGCGTACGGGAGGTGCGGCGGGGCTGTCGGGGCCGGCCCTGCTGCGGGCTCCGGCGGGTGCCGCCCGGGCCGCCACGGCCACCGGCCCGGCGTCGGCACCGGCTGCCGGGGCTACAGCTGGTGGGGCGACGGCTGCTGGGGCTACGGCTGGTCCCACGGCCGACGGCCCCGGGGCGGCCGTGCGGCGTGTGGTTGCGGCTCGGGTGGCTGCGGCGCGGGCGGTGGAACCGGGGCTGCGGTTCGACCGGACCGGCTTTCCCCGGCACCGGATGCCGGACGCCGGGCGCGGGCTGGCGGTGCGCCGACGGGTGGTGACCACCGGGGTGCTCGCGGCCGTACTGGCGGCGCCGGTGGTCGCGCTCTGGGCCGGGCACCGGGGCGGCACCGGGTCGGGATCGGCGGCCGCGGTGTCGGCGGTGCGGGTGGACGCGGCCGGACACCCGGCCGGACAGCGGCCGCGGCCCGCGGTGGACGGATCGGTAGCCCCCGGGTCGTCCGGCATGCCCGGGACGGAGCTGGCTGGGGCCGGGACCGGGGCGATCGCGGGGGGTGGTGGTGCGGGGGGTGCCGGTGCGGCGGGTGCAGAAACGTTGCTTCCCGGTTTTCCGAGGCTCACCTTCCAGGGCGCGGTGATCCCCGTCCCGGCCCACGGCGCCGCCCTCCTCAGCAGCCCGTCCCTGGTCGCCGCACCGGCCCCGTCGGCCGACCAGGCCTCCGCGCCGGGCACCGGCGAGCCCGCCCCCGCCGGACTGCTCACCGTCGAGGCCACCGAGTACGGCAGCCGGACCATCCTCACCCTCACCAACTCCGGCACCACGGAGATCCGCTGGCACGCGGAGACGGACGCGGGCTGGCTCCGGCTCAGCCGCGACGCCGGCACCCTGGCGCCCGGCCAGCGGATCACCGTGATCGTCACCGTGGACGAGGACCAGACGCCGACCACGCACTGGACCGCCCGGATCGCGCTGCCGCCCTCCCAGGCGGTGGTCACCCTGGAGGGCGGACCGCACAACCGCGGTGGATCCGCCACCTCCCCTGCCGACCCGTCGCCGTCGTCGTCGACGCCCTCGTCGACGCCCTCGTCGACACCGTCCGCCACGCCGGCCCCGACCGGTACGCCCGCACCGTCCCCGACCGGCGCGACGACGGCCGCCCCGTCCCCCTCGGGCCCGGCCACCACGACGCCCACCACGGCCCCCTCACCGCATCCGACGGACACGACGACGGCCTCCCCGCCGAGCCGGTAGCAACCGGCCCGGCCCAGCCCCTGGCCTCCCGGCGCAGCGGGGGTTGCGGGGGTTGCGGAGGTTGCGCGCCAGAAGTCGACCCAGCCGACTTCTGGCGCAGGGGAGGGAGCCGAGGCTCCGGCCGAAGCCCCCGGCCGGCTTCTCCCGCAACAGGCCCAGAGGCGCGCCATGTGGACCGACCGATGATTTCCGCCCCAAAGCCCAACCGGGGGCCACGCACAGAAAGTCGGCCCGGCCGACTTCTCGTGCACAACAGCACACGGGCCCCCGGCGCTATGTAGACCGGTCGGCATATTCGTCCGCCAGCCGATCGAGGACAGGCACAGAAAGTCGACCTGGCGATTCTGCTGGCGAAGTATTTGATCTGGGTCGGGCTCAAGCCGTCGTTGTGATGCCGTGTTGGGTGCAGAGTGTGTGGATGCGGGTGGGGCGGCG
>NZ_JBSFWR010000124.1:0-21320 GCF_053594915.1 Kitasatospora sp. NPDC002543
GAGCGACACCCCCTTCGGGCGGGTCGAGGTCTCCCACGTCTGCCTCAACGACGACGTGGTCGAGGGCCTCCAGGCACTCGACGTCCCCGCCCGCGGTTCCACCGGCTGTGGGACACACTCAGCCGTCGGACGCCCCCGGCCGTCGGATCCGGCCGTGGACGAACGCGGCCCTCAGACGCGACCGGCGATCAGGCCGAGCCGGCCGTCGAAACGGCGGTAGAGCACCCGGCCCCGGCCGCTGACCGGATGGGCGAAGAACAGGAACGGCAGCTCCGCGCCCGCCAGCCGGTCGACGGCCTGCGTCTCCGTCAGCCGGGGCGCGCCGTGCGGGCTGAGGGTGATCGGCGAGGTCCGCCGGCCGGCCGGGCCGGCGGGGACGGTACGCGCGAGGCGGTAGCCGGTCGGCCCGACCCGGTAGACCACGGCGTCGGTCTCGGTCGCCGGATCGGTGAACAGGTGGATGTCGTAGTCCATCGCGTCCATGGTCCGGGCGGCGGCCTCCGGCGAGCACCACACCAGCGCGGGCTCCTTGCGCCGGACGACCCGGAGCTCGGGGGCGGCCCCGCCGCCCGGACCGGTGGGGGCCGCCGCACGGGGGCCCGGCCAGGGGCGCGGAGCCCAGGCCCCGGTGACGGCCCTGATCCTGCCGCGCAGCGCGTCGCTCACCCGGTCGAGCGAGTCGCCGAGCCCGGCCGCGGCCTCCTGCACGCGGATCCGCCGGCCGTCCACCTCGGCGTTGACCTGCGCCAGCACGCCTCCGGCCACGGCCGCGAACCGGATCCGCAGGGACTCCACCAGCGTCCCCACCCCCGGCGCCGCCGCCGCGGCGGCCACCCGGGCCCGTGCCTCGGCCAGGACCTCGCCGGCCAGCCCTTCGAACGCCCTCACCGTGACCAACTCGCCCATCCCCAGGCCCTTCCACTCCCAGCCGGCGCATACCGGCGACCAGGATCCCGGGGCGCCGGACCGCGCGGCCAGGGCCCAACGGCCCCACCTCGGGGGTCGGGTGGGCCACCCGTGGTCCGGTCCGGCGCCGGCCGGGCCACCCGGGCCGGGCCCGGTCAGTACAGTCGGCCGCGCAGCCAGCTCTTGACCTCCGGGGTGACGGGGTCGGTGATGTCGGCGAACTCCTCGTGCTTCAGCAGGAACTTGGCGACGTACGGGCAGATCGGCACGATCCGCTTGCCGGCCGCGCGGACGTCCGTCAGCGCCTCCTGGACCAGGCGGGAGGCGAGGCCCCGGCCGGCGAAGGCCTCGTCGGTCTCGGTGTGGAAGAAGACGCGCTGCTCCTCGTGGTCCCGGTACTCGGTGAAGCCGGCGAGCTCGCCGTCGACGGAGATCTCGTAACGGTTCCGCTCGTCCGCCCGCTCGACGGCGACGGTGCTGGGAGTGGTCACGGGGTGGCCTTTCGGTCGCGGTGCGTGCCGGGGGAGCGGGGAGGGGCTCCTCCGGCACCGGTCAGCGGGAATCCTGCCAGGTCATCGGGGTGCGGGCGATCCCCGCCCCGGTAGGCCGGGCGGTGTTACGAAGCGCCGGGGCCGGGCAGCCGCCTGTCCACGGACCGGAGGTGACGGCCATGGACGGGCCCGGGCTCTCCCGCCGGGAGCTGCGGATCCTGGTGGAGATCGAGGACGAACTGCGCACGGACGACCGGCTCGACCGGGCGATGCGCACCATGCGGAGCCGGCCCGGCTGGCTGCTCGACCGCGCCCTGGGGGTCGCCGCGCGGGTGCCGGCCTCGGTGCTGCTGGCGCTGTCCGCCGGCTTGCTTCTGGTCGGCGCGGACGCGCACTCAGCCACCGTGCCGGCCGTCTTCGCGCTGGTCTGGGCGCCGACCTTGCTGCTCTCGGCGACCAGGCTGATCGCGCGCCGCCGGGGGTTCCGGCCCTGAATCGCGGGGCCTGCCGCCGCCGCGCAGCTCGCCGATCACCGCCCAGGCGACCGAGACCACCGGCACCGCCACCACCGCGCCCAGGATCCCCGCCAGCACGGTGCCGCCGGCCACCGCCACGGCGATCGCCACCGGGTGGATGCGCACCGACCAGCCGAGCACCAGGGGATGCAGCAGGTGGCCCTCGATCTGGCCGATGATCACGATCAGCGCGAGCACCAGCAGCGCGATCACCGGCCCGCGCGCGGCGAGCGCGACCACGGCGGCGATGGCCAGGGCGATCGGGGAGCCGATCAGCGGTACGAGGGTCGCCGCGAACTCCAGCACGATCAGCGGCATCACCAGCGGCACCCGCAGGAGCGCCAGCGCGATGCCCACCAGCACCGCGTTGGAGGCCGCCACGATCAGCACGCCCCGGGTGTAGCCCGCGAAGGTGCGCCAGGCCGCCCGACCGGCGCGTTCCCGGACCGAGCGGCTGCGGGCGGGCAGCTGCTGCTGTACCCAGGCCCACATCCGGTCGCCGGAGTGCAGGAAGAACACCGAGCAGAACACCGCGAGCGCCAGCCCGGTGACCAGCTCGACGATCCGGCCGGCGCCGCTGAGCGCGGTGTTGAGCAGGGCGGAGCGGTGGGCGGAGATGTACTCGCCGATCTTGGCCCGCAGATCGGTGACCGTCCCGGGCCGGAGGTGGAAGGGGGCACGGGTGAGCCAGTGGTCGATCCGGGTGAGACCGCCGCGCAGTTCGTTGCCCAGCCGGCTCCACTCCTCGGCGACGGTGGTGCCGACCAGCGTCAGGATCCCGCCGACGAGCGCGATGGTGCACAGGAAGGTGAGCAGGACGGCGAGCGAGCGGGGCATCGACCGGGCCAGCAGGTCGACCGGCGGGCGCAGCACCGAGGTGATGACCAGCGCGACGAACAGGGCGACGACCGGCAGTTCGAGCCGGGTCAGGACGTCGACGACCAGGAAGGCGGCGAGCCCCAGCAGCACCAGCCGCCAGGTGTACCCGGCGGCGGTCCGGAGCCCGGCGGGGACCCGCTCCCCGGGCGGGACCCGGCCCGGGCCGGACAGTGCGGCGGGGGTGCGGCGCGAGGGCACCCGGGGGCGGCGGCTGCCCAGCGGTACGGGCCTCCGGTCCGGTCCGGCGCCGTTCGCTCCCACGGGTGGTCTCCTCGGGCTCGGCCGGCTGTGCTCTCAGGTCACGATGACCCATGCCGCGGCGCTTCGCCCTGCGGCGTCGCCGGGCCCGGCCGCTCGGGCGCCGGGACGCCGGGCCTGTCCGTGTGTGAGCGCGCCGGTCCGGGGCAGACGCGGTGACGGCACCGGTCGCCCCGGGAGGACCGAGATCCTCCGTGTACAAGCGGTCGGACGAGGGGAGAATCGATGACGCAGGGTGGGAGAGAAGGAGGCCGTGATGAGAAGCCTCACCCGCCGCTACGCGGTGACGCTCCCCGGCCCGATCGGCGGGCACGCCCCACTGTCCGTCGTCGTCGTGCACCAGACACAGGTCGTGGGGCCGGACGGCGGCTTCGTCTGGGAGAGCTCGGACGGCTGCCTGCGGGTGGAGATCACCGGCGAGGTGGCCACTGTCCTGGCGGCTCCCGGAACCGGTAGCCGGCACCCGTGCCTGATGGCGGTGCCGCTGCCGTGAGCGCGTGACCGTGACCGTGACGGCCGCGGACGCGCGCCCGAACGGGTGCCGGAGCGGAGACGGTGGAGGGCAGCGGACGGAGCAGCGCGGACGTCGCGAAGGACGCGAAGGAGGGGTGCCGGGCGAGGTCACCGGGCGCCGGCGGCCAGGGCCTCGCGCACGGTGACCAGGCAGGGGTCGCAGTACCGGTCGGGCCCGGCCGCACCGTCGCCGTCGGCTGCCGGGACGACGCGCTGGGAGGGTTCCAGGAACCGGCCGCAGAGCGAGGACGACGCGTCGTCCTTCGCCACCACGTGCCACACCACGGCGGGCGGGGACACCGCCGGGTCGTGCTCGGCCCACATCTCGTACACGGCGTTACCTCCGGATCGCTGGGGACTCGGTGAGTCCATGCAAACCCGGAGGGTGCCGAACGGCCACCGGGCCAGACCCGGTGGGATGGTTACGGCCCTACGGAGGCCGGCGCGCGTGGTCACGCGCGTGGTCACCCGGACCGTCCGGGCGGCGTGGTCACCCGGACCGTCCGGGCGGCGTGGTCACCCGGACCGTCCGGGCGGACCGGACCCGGTTCGCTCGGGTGAGTCGGCCCGGTCGCGGCCCTGGCCGGCGGCCAGGCGCCGGTGGATCACCACCAGGTCGAGCGCCGCGAGGCCGGCGAACCCGGCGCACAGGGCGGCGAAGAAGGCGTAGGTGCCCTGGTTGGGCACGGGGCCCGGCCCGGCCAGCGCGGCCAGCACGGCGAAGAGCGCCGCCCCCGCGACGAACAGCACCAGGAAGACCCGCGACAGCAGCCGCCGGAGTTCCAGGTCCGAGCGGGCGTTCACGGGTTCGCTGCCCCGGCGCACCGTGGTCTGGGGCCTGAGCTGCGGTGTCGTGCGGCCGGGGCCCTGCGGGGTGTGCGGGAAGTCGTGGCGCTCGCCGCTTCCGGGGCGGGCCCTGCCCCCGTGTCGCGTGCCTGGTCTGCGGTGTACGGCCATGGCGGTCCCCGAACGGAGTCGGCCGGTGGTGTTGCGTCGGCGCGCCTACCCCGGTCCGGCGCGCGCACACGTCCAGCGGGTCGTTCGCCCCCGCCGCGGGCCGGCCCGCCCCTGGACGCGGGGGCCGCTCGCCCCCGCTCACCCCTGCTGTCCGAGCCGCAGCCGTACCGCCAGCTGGGGCCCCTGGTCCGTACGGCTCCGCTCCCGCGTCCGGCAGAGCCCCGCGAGGGCGCGCAGCACCCGCTCGACGTCCTCGGGCCTGCCGAGCAGGTCCGCGGTGATCCCGCCGGGCAGCGCGACCGGCGGCCCGGGCGAGCCCGCGGCGTGGGCGTCGAAGGACTGGGAGTGGCTCGCCGAGGGGGTCGGCGCGGCGCCGGCGGGGGCGCGGTGGATCCGGGGTTCGGCCACCACCCGGGTGCCCTCCGAGGTCACGGTGGCGGGGTCCTCCCAGACGTTGCCGATCAGGGTGCGGCCGCGCCCGGTGTGGGTCGGGAAGACGGCCTCCAGCGCGTCGAGCACCGCTTCCGCCGACTCCCGCGGCCCGTCGCCGAGCCGCACCAGCACGTGCCCGGCCGCCAGGGGCAGTCCCATCGCAGCCACCTCCTCCGCCCCGGCGGCCGACCCGCCGACCGGTGTCCTCCCCTCCGTTCTACGGCCGGTCCGCGCGGGCCCGCACCCCGGGGCGCCGGCCGCCGGGCCGGCCCCGGGGTCCACCGCCCGTCGGGTTCGGCCGCTGTTCAGCGGGGCGTGGCCCGGCGGATGGTCCACGACCAATCCCGGTCCCTACCGTCGGGGCCCACACCACTTCCGGGAGCGAACATGCACGACATCCAGGCGTCCGAGCACGAGTGCGGCTGCCCGCGGACCGCCGACCTCGACGGGGAGGGGCCGGCGGCGGCCGGCCGGCGCCGTTTCCTGCGCGGGGCCGGTCTGCTGGGCGCCGGGGTCGGCACCGCGGGGCTCGGCCTGCTCGGTGCGGTGCCCGCGCAGGCGGCCGGGCCCGAGCCCGCGGCCGGGGCGGGCACGAGGAAGCCGGGGAAGGGCAACGGCAAGGGGAAGGCGCGCTGGCAGCCCGACCCGGACGCCCGGCAGTTCACCGTCGTGGTCATGCCGGACACCCAGTACCTGTTCGACCAGGACCGGATCCACCCCGCGCCGCTGGAGGCCTCGGTCCGCTACGTGCTGGACGGCGGGGTCAACCGGGAGGACGGGACGGACGACAACATCGTCTTCCTGTCCCACCTCGGCGACGTCACCGAGAACGGGCTGGCCGTCGAGTACGCCGCCGTCACCAAGGTGTTCGGCCTGCTGGACGACGCCGGCGCGGCCTACGGCGTGCTCGCCGGCAACCACGACGTCCGCTCCTCGACCGACGACCAGCGCGGCAGCACCCCGTACCTGGAGACCTTCGGCAAGGCCAGGGCCGCCCGCACCTCCGGCTACCGCGGCTCCAGCCCGGACGGCTACAACACCTGCCACGTGTTCCGGGCGGCCGGGCGCGACTGGATGGTGCTCTCGCTGGACTGGCGGCTCTCCGACGCGGGCTTCGCCTGGGCGAACGCGACGATCGCGGCGAACCCCGAGGTGCCGGTGATCCTGACCACCCACGACCTGGCCTACGCGGACGACAGCGGGCGGGCCGAGCTCTCCGACTACGGGAAGCGGCTCTGGGAGCGGCTGATCGACGGCAACGACCAGGTCTTCCTGACCGTCAACGGGCACTACTGGCCGCCCGGGCGCACCGTGCTGAAGAACCGGGCCGGCCACGACGTGCACGTCCACATCACCAACTACCAGGACCGCTACTACGGCGGCGCGGCGATGATCCGGACGTACCGCTTCGACCTCGACCGCGGCACCGTCGACGTGTCGACCTTCTCGCCGTGGATCCAG
This sequence comes from Kitasatospora sp. NPDC002543, assembly GCF_053594915.1. NCBI lineage: Bacteria > Bacillati > Actinomycetota > Actinomycetes > Kitasatosporales > Streptomycetaceae > Kitasatospora > Kitasatospora sp. NPDC002543. The sequence goes on from NZ_JBSFWR010000124.1 coordinate 6,413, forward strand.
CAGATCGCGGCCGAGGAGCGCAACGCGCTGGCGGCCCGGCACGCCGAGCTGACCTCGGACGTGGACCGCTTCTCGCTCGCGATCGACTTCGAGCGCCGCTTCGCCGGCTTCGCGCCCGTCCCGCCGCGCCCGGCCCGCCGGGCGGGCGAGCTGCTGGTGCGTGACACGGTGGCCTACTGGCGGTTCGACAACGGCGGCGCGGACGGTGCGGCCGTCTCTCCGCAGCAGGTCGTCAAGGACCTGTCCGGGCAGGGCAACGACCTGCTCTGGCAGAGCGCCCCGGGCACGCCCGACGGTGCGCTCAGCTGGTCGGCCGAGCACCACCCGGACCAGCCGGGCCACGGCAGCCTGCTGTTCAAGGGCACCCGCTCGCCGGTCCGGGGCAGCTACCTCCAGACGGCGCCGGGCGCACCGGTGAACCGGGAGACCTTCGAGCGCGGGTTCACCGTGGAGGCGTTCTTCAAGCTGCCCGCCGACTGGGACTCCGCGCGGAGCCGCTGGTCCGCCCTGCTCAGCCGGTGGGGGACGAGCGGGGAGGCGGGGAAGAACGGGCCCGGGACGGACGCCGACGAGCCGGTCGGGACGCTCAGCCTCTCCGAGGCTCCGGCCCTCCAGTGGTGCGTCTACCCGCTCAACCAGACCGGGGCGTCCACCTGTTGGGGCCACCAGCTGACGCTGGACCGGTGGTGGCACGTCGCGGTGGTCAACGACGGGAAGCTCAGCCGGATGTACGTCGACGGGTGCGAGGTGGCACGCAACCCCTCGACGCCCGCGGTCGGGCTGACCACGCTGGGCCGGCCGTGGATGCTGGGCGGCTACTCCTACGCGGGGGTGCTGGACAAGGTCTTCCACGGGTACGTCGGGGACGTCCGGATCGTTCGGCGGGCGCTGCGGGTGGGCGAGTTCATGACCGCCTGACCGCGCTCCCGCGCGACAACGGACACCGCCGGGCCCGGGAAGGGCCCGGCGGTGCCGTGTCGTGGGGACGGGACGGGGCTGCCGCCCGCCGGGGCGTCAGCCGAGCAGGGTGGCCTCGACCCCGGCGAGCACCGCCGCCAGGCCCTGCTCGAAGCCCGCGTCGAAGTCCTGGAACATCACCCGGCCCGACTCGGCGGCCAGCGGGTGGGCGGCCAGGCGTTCGGCGCGGGCCTCCACGTCGTAGCCCTCCTCGCCGTCGAAGGGGTTGGGGCCCATCGCCTGTTCCTCGACGACGTAGCCGATGGTGTAGCTGTAGGCGGTCTGCCAGGCCCGGGCGGCGGCCGTCGGGGTGAATCCGGCCTCGACCAGGAGCCGCAGCGAGGCGTCCAGGCCGGCCGCGTAGCCGGTGTCGGTGAACCGGGCGCCGCTGTAGACCTTCGCGCCGTCGCGGTAGCGCAGCAGTTCGGCGCGCAGGGTGCGCATGGTTCCCAGGTAGGCCTCCCGCCAGTCGCCCCCCGACCGGGCTTCGGGCGCCCGGTCGGTCATCCGGCGCAGCATCTCGGTGGCCATCTCGTCGAGCAGCGCCTGCTTGTCCTTGAAGTGCCAGTACAGCGCGGGCGCCTTGACGTCGAGGCGGGCGGCGATGGCGCGCAGCGTCAGGCCGTCGAGTCCGGCCTGGTTCAGCAGGTCCAGTGCGGCGTCGACGACCTGGCCGCGGTCGAGCTTGGGGGTTCTCTGCGGGGTCACGGTTGACAGTTTAACGCCGTTAAGTGCAGGCTGTGGGCAACGGCTACTTAACAACGTTAAGGAGGTTGCCGTGGCTCCTCGCGGCATGAACACCGACGTCCTGGTCATCGGCGCCGGGCCCACCGGCCTCGCCCTGGCACTGGACCTCGCCCGGCACGGGGTCGCCGCGCTCGTCGTCGAACGCGGCACCGCGCTCTTCCCCGGCTCGCGCGGCAAGGGCCTCCAGCCGCGCACCCTGGAGGTGCTCGACGACTTCGGCGTACTGGACCGGGTCCGCGCGGTGGCCGGGCACTACCCGCCCACCCTGACCTGGCAGGACGGCGAACCGCAGGGCGTGCAGCGGATGTTCGACCCGACCGAGCCCTCCGAGGCCGAGCCGTACACCGAGACGCTGATGCTGCCCCAGTGGCGCACCCAGCAGGTGCTGTACGGGCGGCTGCGCGAGCTCGGCGGCGAGGTCGCGTTCGGCCGGGAACTGGTCGGCCTCGCGCAGGACGAGGAGGGCGTCACCGCCGAGTTCGCCGCCGGGGGACCGGTCCGGGCGCGCTACGCCGTCGCGGCGGACGGCGGACGCTCCACGGTACGGCGGCTGCTCGGCATCGGGATGACCGGCGAGACCGTCGACCCGGACCCGATGCTGGTCGCGGACGTCCGGATCGACGGGCTGGACCGCGAGCACTGGCACGTGTTCCGGGCCGAGGAGGGGCTGCTGGCGATCTGCCCGCTCGGCGGCACCGAGGACTTCCAGCTGGTCGCCCAGTCCCCGGAGGGGGCGGCCGTCGACCTCACCCTGGACGGGCTGCGCCGGGTGGTCGCGGACCGCTCCCACCTGGCCGCCGAACAGGTCACCGAGCTGCGCTGGATCTCCGAGTTCCGCCCGCGCGCGGCGCTCGCCGACCGCTTCCGGGCCGGCCGGGTGTTCCTGGCCGGCGACGCCGCGCACGTCCATTCGCCGGCCGGCGGGCAGGGCCTCAACACCAGTCTCCAGGACGCCTACAACCTGGCCTGGAAGCTGGCCGCGGTGCTCACCGGGCGGGCCGGGGAGCGACTGCTCGACAGCTACGAGGAGGAGCGCCGCGCCAACGCGGCGGCCATGCTGGACCTCTCCACCCGGGTCCACCGCGGCGAGCAGCGCCGCGGCCGGGCGACCCAGCAACTCGACCTCGGCTACCGGGAGTCCGCGCTCTCCCAGGAGACCCGACCGGACCTCCCGGCGGATGCGCTGCGGGCCGGCGACCGGGCCCCGGACGGCCGCCGCGGCGGCGTCCGGCTGTTCGACGCCTTCCGCGGCCCGCACTGGACGCTGCTCACCGTCGGCACGGACGCCCCGCTGCCCGGCGTCACCGCCCCGGTGGTCCGCGTTCCGGCCTACGAGGCGTACGGCACCGGCGTGTTCCTGATCCGGCCGGACGGCTACCTGGGCTGGGCCGGTGCGACGGCCGACGGCCTCGCCGCCTACGCGGGCCGGCAGGGGCTGCTCGCCCCCTGACCGGGCGGCCGGCCCGGCGGCCGGTGGGTCACCGGCCGGACCGGGCGCGGCGCTCGCTCAGTGCGGGGGCTCCCGCGGACCGGCGTCGTGGGCCGGCTCGGTGATCTCGTACTCGGGGCCGTCCCGGGGCCCCTTCTCCTCCTCGTGCGCGGGCGGCGGGGCGCCCTCGCCGGTCATCCGGGACTCGGGGGTCTCCGTCGGGGCCGGAGGGTCCCGGGGAGCGGATTCGTGCCGGTCTGTCATGGGGGTCCACCTCCTCTCGTCGGTGGGGGCCCGGCCAAGGGACCCCGGACGGCGCCTGCCCGGGCCGCGGGCTTCCATGCGCGGACCCGCGGCCCGGTCCCGCGGGGGCGGTCGCGTCAGACGCGGGCCTCGGCCGCGGCCTTGAGGTCGTGCAGCCAGCCTTCGAGGCCCTGGCGGAGGATGTCGGTGGCGGCGGGGACGTTCGCGTCGACCTGGGGGCCGGTGTGGGTCTCCTCGGTGCGCACCAGGACGCCGCCGGGGACCTCGGTGAAGTTCCAGACGTGGACGCCGTCGATCCGCAGCCCGGTCGCGACCGCCGGGCCGGTCCAGCGGACGCAGGTGCCGGGGCGCAGCTGCCGGACGGTGGACGTGATCTCCAGGCGGGGGTCGGTCGACGCGGGGTTCGGGGGCAGCGGGGTGGACCAGTGGAACGCCGACCCGGGGCGCAGCGGGCCGCTGTCGAGGCGCTCGGCGTCCTGCACCGCGGTCTGCCAGTCGGGCCAGTGCGCCACGTCGGTCTGGAGCCGCCAGACCGTCCGCAGCGGCGCGTGGACCACGGCCTCGGTCCGGTAGCGGACCCGGGCGTCCGGGTCGACGCCGGCCCCGTGGCAGGTGAGCGAGGAGCCGGGCCGGTGCGGTGCGGCGGCCGAGGCCGGAGCGACGGCGGCGGCGAGCAGGCCGAGGGCCAGCGGGATGGCCGCGAGGGCGGTGCGGGTGGCGGTGCGGGTGGCGGTGCTGCGCGTGGCGGTGCTGCGCGTGGCGGACATGGAACTCCCCATTCACTGGTCGGCCGTCGGGGCGGCACGGGCGCCGTGAGCTAGATGCTCACGCCTTCGCTAGAAGTTGTAACGCGGGACCGGCCTGAGGGTCAACCACTTTCGTGATACCTTCTAACAGAAGCGTGGAGCTGTAGTCGGACGGTGAGGGGAGCGGGCAGCCGATGGCGAGGACGGGTGCGGACGGCCCGCGCGAGCGCTACCGCGCGCAGGTGCGCGAGGAGGTCAAGGCGCACGCCTGGGAGCAGATCGCCACGGCCGGCGCCTCCGGGCTCTCCGTCAACGCGATCGCCAAGCGGATGGGCATGAGCGGCCCCGCGCTCTACCGCTACTTCGCCGGCCGCGACGAACTGATCACCGAACTCGTCCGGGACGCGTACCGCGGCCTCGCCGACACCCTCGGCGCGGCCGCCGCCGGGGGCGCCGACCTGGCCGGGCTCGCCCGCGCCCTGCGCGCCTGGGCCCTGGCGGACCCCCAGCGCTACTTCCTGATCTACGGCACCCCCGTGCCCGGCTACCGGGCGCCCGAGGACACCACCGCCATCGCCTCCGAGGTCATGCGGACGCTGGTCGACGCCTGTGCGGCGTTCGCCCCGGCCCGGCCGGACGCCCCCGAGGAGCCGTTCGCCACCCACCTGCGCGACCACCGGGAATGGGCGGGCGAGCAGCCGGCCCCGCCCGAGGTGCTGCACCGCTTCCTGGCCTTCTGGACCCGCCTGCACGGCGTGCTCTCGCTGGAGCTCGCCGGGCAGTTCACCGGCATGGGCTTCCGGCCCGAGCTGCTCTTCGAGGCCGAGCTGCGCAGCCTGCTGGCGCCGGAGTTCTGACCGGCACCACCGGGTGCGTCACGGCTGACGGGAAGCCGCCGACCGGCGCCGTCAGGCCTGCCCGGGGTGCGGCTGCGGCAGTGGCGCCGGATCGGGGTCCGGGTAGGGCTCCGGCGGCGGGAACGGGGGGACGGGCGGCGGCGCGGGCACGGGCTCGTCCGGCCCGGGCGCCGGGTCGGGGCGGGGGATCGGCCGGGTGTCCGGATCCGGGGGCATGGGGACGGTCATCGAAGCACCTCCTCGGGGTCCTCGCGCAGCCGCGTGTACCCGCGGGCGCCGCCGCGAATCCGGCGGCCGGGGACTCCCGCGGCCGGGGCCCCACGGCCGTGGACTCCCGCGGCCGGTTCCGGGGCCCGGCGGCAGGCCTGCTCCGCTCCCGGGGTCGGCACGCGCCGGCCGACGGGGCGTGTACAGCCGTTCGTGCTCCGGTTCGGACGGGTGTGCCGGGTGTGGCGCGTTCGCCTCAGCGTCACTCCGGGTAGTGGAACGGATGCACGGTGATGGCGGAGGGGGTGGGGTCAGGGAGTCGCGATGACGGAACACGAGCAGCTCGGCGCGCCCGCCGGCCCGGAAGGACACCCCGTCCGGCCCGAACGGGTGCCGCCCCAGGCACCCGCGCCCGAACAGCGTGAACCGGGCGCCCGGCCCGGCCCCGAGGGAGACGGCGCCGCGGCCCCCTGGCCCGACATGATGCTGCCGCTGCTGCGCACCCCGACGGCCGACCGGCGGCCGGCGCCGGAGGGGGCCGGCGCGGAGCCCCCGACGGGCGTCGAGCCGGCGCGGGTGCTGGACCTCGCGCTGCTCGTCGGCGAGCTGCTGCTGGCCAGCGGCGAGGCGGCGGAGGACGTCGAGGCCGCGATGCTCGCCGTCGTCCACGCCTACCGGCTCCACCCCTGCGACCCGCAGGTCACCTTCACCCGGGTGGCGATCTCCTACCAGCCTGGCCCGTCCGAACCCTCGCTGTCGGCCGAGTGCTCGGTCCGCCGCCCGGCCGTCGACTACGCGCGGCTGGCCGCCGTGTTCCGGCTGGTCACCGAGATCACCGTGGGCGGGATGGCCGTCCCGGAGGCGCACGGCCGCCTGGTGGCGGCCCGCCGGCACAGCCGCCGCTACTCCGGCCGGCTGTTCGTGCTCTCCTGCGCGGGGATGGCCGGGGCCGCCACGCTGCTGATCGGCGGCCGGGCCGACGCCCGGGCCTGGCTGGTGTTCACCAGCGCCGTGGTCGCCGCGCTGATGGGCGAGCGGTTCTCGGCGCTGGTGGCGCGCCACGACTTCCCGGCCTTCTACCAGTTCGTGGCGGCCGCGGTGCCCGCCGCCGTGATCGGCATCCTGCTGTCGTTCAACGGGCTGCACCTGCGGGGCTCGGTGGTGATCACCGGCGGGCTGTACGCGGTGCTGCCGGGGTGGCCCATGGTGGCGGCGGCCCAGGACGGTCTGACGGGCTTCTACCTCACCGCCGCCGCCCGGCTGCTCGAAGCGCTGTACCTGATGGCCGGCGTGGTGATCGGGGTGATGACGGTGCTCTACGTCGGCGTCAACAACGGCGCCGACCTCGCCGCCCAGAACGGCCCGCCCGGGGCGGTCAACCCGCCGCTGCAACTCGCCGCCGCGGTGCTGCTCACCCTGGCGTTCGCGGTCCTGCTGAACACCGAGCCGGCCACGCTGCCGGCGGTCCTGCTGAACAGCGCGGCCGGCTGGTCCACGTACGGGGTGCTGGTGAACGCGGGCGGCGAGCCGATCCTGGCCACCGGCCTGGCGGCCGGGCTGGTGGGCCTGTCCGGCCAGCTCATGGCGCGCTGCCGGGGCAGCTCGGCGCTGCCGCACATCACCGCCGCGCTGGGGCCGCTGCTGCCGGGCTCGGTGCTGTACTTCGGGATGCTCGCCTTCGTCCGGGGCGAGCCCGAGGTCGGGCTGAGCGGCATCGGGCGGGCCGGCGCCATGGCGATGGCCCTCGCCATCGGCGTCAACCTGGGCCGCGAGCTGGCCCGGCTCTTCCTGCCGGTGCCCCGGGTCGCCGCGCCGCCGCGCCGCCGGGGCGGTCGCCACCGCCGGTGACGGGGGAGCGGCCGACCGGTTTGCGAGGGCCGTGCCGCGGTAGACGCGTGGGGAGCGGAGCGGGCCGGCAAGGCCGCTCCCCGGGGACGGGCCCGGCCGGTACCGGCGAGGCCGCCCCCGCCGACAGTCACCTCTCGACCTGGGAGGCCTCCGTGATACTCCTCGGCGTCATCCTGCTCGTCATCGGCTTCGTCACCGGGATCTCGATCCTGTGGACCATCGGCATCGTGCTGCTCGTCATCGGTCTGGTCCTGTGGGCCGCCGGAATGCTGGGGCACGCCGTGGGCGGCCGCCGTCACTACTACTGATACCGACCTGTCTGACCCCCGTTCAGCGCGGGGCACCGGCCGTTCGACGCGACGCGACGGGCCGGCGCGGCTGCGGACCGACCCGGCTCAGGGCCGGTCCTCGTGCAGTCCGCAGAGCCAGGCCAGCGCCCGGTGGACGCCGAGCACATAGCTGTGGTCCGACCCCTGGGCGCGGACCAGGCGGAGGTGGACGGCGGCGGCCTGGCACTCGGCCAGCAGCTGGGCGCGGCACGGGCCGACGGCACCGGCCGTGGCGGCGGCGGTCACCGGGGCCGCGACCTGGGCACCGGCGGCCCACCGGTAGGCGCCGAGCACGCCGTGCTCGAAACCGCTCCAGGGCCGCGGGCGCCGGTTGACCTTGTCGATCGCGGCGAACACCTCGTCCACCGGGCGCACTCCCACGGGCGGGACCGTATCGTCACTGGTCATGTCCGCAACCTACGTCCGCCCGGCACCGCCCGCCCCCGGGGAGGACGGCCCGGTGCGGCGCCGCTCTCCCGCGCCACCCGGGCGGCCGAGACGGCGGAGCCCCCCGGCGGTCACCGGGGCCGGGCCGCCGACCGGGGAAGGGTAGGCTGACCACGTCGTGTCCGGCCGGAGAGGTGGCCGGGCCGGAGGAACGGGGCGGGCCGGCGGCCCGCCGGTGGAGACCCCTGATGACTCGTCGTTTTGACTGCTCTGACCCGTCCGAGCGCGCAGCCGGGCTGCGCGAGGCCGTGGCCGCCGTGCGCCGCGGTGAGCTCGTCGTCCTGCCCACGGACACCGTGTACGGCGTGGGCGCGGACGCCTTCGCGCCGGAGGCCGTCGAGCGCCTGCTGCGCGCCAAGGGCCGGGGGCGGAACATGCCCTCGCCGGTGCTGGTCGGCTCCCCGGAGGCGCTGGACGGGCTGGTCGAGGTGACGGAGCGCGCGCGGGACCTGGTCAAGGAGTTCTGGCCGGGCGGGCTGACCGTCGTCGCCCGCCACCTGGAGTCGGTCGAGCTGGACCTCGGCGAGACCAACGGGACGGTGGCGGTGCGGATGCCCGCGCACCCGGTCGCCATCGAACTGCTCGACGCCACCGGCCCGATGGCCGTCTCCAGCGCCAACCTGACCGGTCACGACTCGCCGCAGGACTGCGACGCCGCCCAGGGCATGCTCGGCGACTCGGTGGCCGTCTACCTCGACGGCGGCCCGACCGCGGCCGCCGTGCCCTCCTCGATCGTGGACGTCACCGGCGAGGTGCCGGTCCTGCTGCGGGCCGGCGCGATCGGCGCCGACCGTCTGCGCGAGGTGGTCCCGGACCTGCTGGAGCGCTGAGCCGGGACGCCCCCGGACGGCCGCGGCGCCACCCGGTCGAACGCACCGCGTGGCGCCCCGGCCGTCCGGGCCGCCGCCGCTAGGGTCGGCGATGGCGTGCGAGGGCGGGCCCTCCGCCGGGCCGGGGAGGGGGTCGGCGCCGCGACCGGGGGCGTCACCGGCTCCGTTGCGGAGGTTCCATGAGCGCGTCGTCCACCGCGCCGCCCCGGGCGCAGGACCGCACCCGGGCGCGGGTCCGGCAGGGCAGTGCCCTGCTGCGCTGGCTGTTCACCACGGACCACAAGGTCATCGGGAACCTGTACCTGGCGACGGCCTTCGGCTTCTTCCTGGTCGGGGGCGTGCTCGCGCTGCTGATGCGGGCCCAGCTGATGGGCCCGGACACCGGGCTGCTGTCGAACGAGCGGTACAACCAGCTGTTCACCATGCACGGCACGATCATGCTGCTGCTGTTCGCCACCCCGACCTTCGCCGGGTTCGCCAACGCGATCATGCCGCTGCAGATCGGCGCGCCGGACGTCGCCTTCCCCCGGCTGAACGCCTTCACCTACTGGGCCTTCCTGCTGGGCGGGCTGATGGTGCTGGCCGGCTTCCTCACCACCGGGGGCGCGGCCGCGTTCGGCTGGTTCGCGTACGCGCCGCTGAACGGCCCGGTGTTCTCGCCCGGGGCCGGCGGGGACCTGTGGGCGCTCGGCCTGGTGGTGGCCGGCCTCGGCACCATCCTGGGCTCGGTCAACTTCATCACCACCGTCACCTGCCTCCGGGCGCCGGGCATGACACTGTTCCGGATGCCGGTCTTCACCTGGAACGTGCTGTTCACCTCGGTTATGGTGCTGCTGGCCTTCCCGGTGCTGACCGCCGCGCTGCTCTGCCTGGAGGCGGACCGCAAGTTCGGCGCGCACGCCTTCGACGCGGCGAACGGCGGGGCGCTGCTGTGGCAGCACCTGTTCTGGTTCTTCGGCCACCCGGAGGTCTACATCGTCGCGATCCCGTTCTTCGGCATCGTCAGCGAGATCATCCCGGTGTTCAGCCGCAAACCGCTGTTCGGCTACTACGGGATGATCGGCGCGACGGTCTCCATCACCGCGCTGTCCATGTCGGTGTGGGCGCACCACATGTTCGCCACCGGCCAGGTGCTGCTGCCGTTCTTCTCGATGATGTCCTTCCTGATCGCGGTGCCCACCGGGGTGAAGTTCTTCAACTGGGTCGGGACGATGTGGAACGGCTCGCTGTCGTTCGAGACGCCGATGCTCTGGTCGATCGGCTTCATGGTGACCTTCCTGTTCGGCGGGCTGAGCGGGGTGCTGCTGGCCGCGCCGCCGATCGACTTCCACGTGACCGACAGCTACTTCGTGGTGGCCCACCTGCACTACGTGCTGTTCGGCACGGTCGTCTTCGCCACCTTCGGCGGCTTCTACTTCTGGTGGCCGAAGCTCACCGGGAAGATGCTCGACGAGCGGCTCGGGAAGGCGCACTTCTGGATCCTGTTCGTCGGGTTCCAGACGACCTTCCTGGTGATGCACTGGCTGGGTGCCCAGGGGATGCCGCGCCGCTACGCGAGCTACCTGGCGGTGGACCACTTCACCGCCCTGAACGTGTGCGCCTCGATCGGCTCGTTCCTGCTCGGGGTCTCCAACCTGCCGTTCTTCTACAACGTCTGGCGGACCACCAGGTACGGCCGGAAGGTCACCGAGGACGACCCGTGGGGCTGGGGCCGGTCGCTGGAGTGGGCCACCTCCAGCCCGCCGCCGGCACACAACTTCCTTGCGCTGCCCCGGATCCGCTCCGAGTCGCCGGCCTTCGACCTGCACCACCCGGAGGTACCGCCGGAGGAGGCGTCGGGCGGCGGAGCCGGCGTGCCCCAGGGCCGTACCGGCGAGCGGGGGAGCGGGCGGTGAAGGCGGAGGGGTGGCTGTTCGCCGTGATGACGGCGTTCTTCGCGGTGACCGGGCTGGTCTACGGCTTCTGGGCCCGGGAGCCGGCCGGCAAGGCGATCCTGACGGTGGCGTTCCTGATGTCCGGACTGGTCGCGCTGTTCTGGTTCGTCCAGCACCAGCGGCTGGGCGGCGGCCGGGCGCAGGACCGCGGGGAGGCCGAGATCGCGGAGGCCGCCGGCCCGGTGGGGTTCTTCCCGGCCCGCAGCGGCTACCCGGTCCTCGCGGCGGTCGGCGTGACGGTCTTCGCCCTGGGGCTGGTGTTCGCCCGGTGGCTGATCGTGGTCGGCGCCCTGGTGCTCGCGCTCGCCGTCGCCGGCTTCATCTTCCAGTACCGCGACCACGGCGCGGGCTGAGCCGGCGCAGCAGCCGCCGCAGCGGACCGCCCGGGGCGGGCGCGGCCTCCCGGCCGGCCGGGGCGGCGGGGTGGGCCGGAGCGGTGAGGACGGCCGTCATCCGCTCCGACTCACGCTCGGTGGAAGGCAGTTCGACCAGGTCGCGGTGGAACCAGGAACTCGCCGCGGCGCGCGCCCGCCGGTGCCGGGGCGCCCCCGGCGGTGCGGTGACCGGCTCCGTCGCGGCGCGCGCCAGCAGCACGTACCGCTCGGCCTCCGGCACCGGGCGGCGGTGGCCGGAGAAGCCGCCGTCGAGCGACTGGTCGATCCGGCCGGTCTCGTCGCCGTCCAGCAGCCGGGCGCGGTCCCGGGCCTGCAGGGCCAGGCAGAGCCACCGGGTGAGCAGGAAGGCCGCCGGCGGCAGCACGATCACGGCCGTCCGCAGCGCCACCGTGAGCGCGTTGACGGAGAGTTCGAAGGCGTACGCGATCACGTCGTTGCCGCCCGCGATCAGCAGCACCGCGTAGAAGGTGATCCCGGCGACGCCCAGCGCGGTGCGGGTCGGCCGGTTGCGCGGCCGGTCGCACAGGTGGTGCTCGCCGGTGCCGGGGTCGAGCCACCGCTCGACGAAGGGGTAGGCGTACAGCGCGGCGAACAGCAGGCCGGGCACCACCAGGGCGGGCAGGAACACGTTCCAGGACACGGTGTGCCCGAGCACCGCGGTCTCCGCGGCCGGCATCAGCCGCAGCGCCCCCTCGATGAAGCCGATGTACCAGTCCGGCTGGGCGCCCGTCCCCACGACGTCGGGGCGGTAGGACCCGTACCGCCAGATCGGGTTGACCTCGGCGAGGAAGGCGGAGAGCGCCATCACGCCACCGACCGTGAACGTCAGGCCCACGGTGCGGGTCAGGAACTGGGGGAAGAAGGGCATCCCCACCACGTTGCGGTTGGTGCGGCCGGGCGCGGCCCAGTGGGTGTGCTTCAGCACCACCACCAGCGTCAGGTGCGCCCCGACCAGGGCCAGCAGCAGGCCGGGAACCAGCAGGACGTGCACGGTGAACAGCCGGGGGATGACGTCCTGCCCGGGGAACTGGCCGCCGAAGGCGAACAGGGTGAGGTAGCTGCCGACCAGCGGCACCGAGAGCAGCACGCCCTCGGCGATCCGCAGGCCGGTGCCGGAGAGGGTGTCGTCGGGCAGCGAGTAGCCGGAGAACCCCTCCAGCAGCGCCAGGTTGAAGAGTGTCACCCCGATCACCCAGTTGAGCTCGCGCGGGCGGCGGAACGCCCCGGTGAAGAACACCCGCAGCAGGTGCACCCCGATCGCCGAGGCGAACAGCAGCGCCGACCAGTGGTGGATCTGGCGGACCAGCAGCCCGCCCCGCACCTCGAAGCTGATCCGCAGGGTCGACGCGTACGCCTCGGACACCCGGACGCCGCTCAGCGGGAGGTAGGCGCCCTGGTAGAGGACCTCGTTCATGCTCGGGCGGAAGAAGAACGTCAGGTAGACACCGGTCACCAGCAGCACCACGAAGCTGTACAGCGCGAGTTCGCCGAGCAGGAAGGACCAGTGGTCCGGGAAGACCTTGCGCAGCAGCTCCCGGCCCGCCTCGGTGAGCGGCAGCCGCCCGTCCAGGCGGGTCACGACGCGCTCGCCGGCGGACGGCTCGCGCCCGTTCGAAGCCCTGGTTTCGTCCACGGCAGGAACCTAGTGGGCCGCGCGGCGCGCGGGGCGGTCGAGCGCCGTGCCTGCCGCGGCGGGCGGGGACGGAGCACTCCAACGGCGGAACGGGTGCGGCCGCCGTGGGGCGCGGGTCGGTCGTCGGCGGTTCAGTCCTCCGCGAGCAGCAGGGCGAGCGCGGTGTCCACGTCGAGGTGCTCGGACTCCGCGCCGGCGGGCACCAGCAGGAAGGAGTCCGACAGGAACGCCGCGACCTCCCCGTCCGGCGCGCTCAGCACGGCCTGCGCGCCGTCGGGCCCGCGCAGGGTGATCAGGACCTCGCCCTCGGGCCCGGGGCTCACCCGGACGTCGCCGCTCCCGGCCGGGGCGTGCCGTCCCTCGTTCAGCAGCTCGCGGCTGAAGTACCAGCACACCTGGGGCTCGGCCGGTACGCAGGTGCAGGGCGTCAGCGGGAACGCCAGGCAGGCCGCGTAGGGCAGCTCGGGGTCGAACCGCAGCTCCGCGACGACAGGGACGTCGGGCATCGGGCTGTCGGGGAAGGTGACGGGCATCGGGTGGACGGGCATCTGCATCGAACGACCCTCCTGTGGCCGTGGGGCCGGTCCCGGGCGGGCCGGTGTCCCTGTCCGGCGCCTACCCGGTGTCCCGGTATGCAGTCGACGGGCACCGAATCTCCACAACTCTCCGATGCGGTAAGGCTGTTAGGCCCGGCGCCGGCGAGTCGCCCGGCGGCCGCCGACACCCGCCGGCGGGCGGGGCACCCCACCGGATAGCCGAAGCGGGACCCTTCCGCAATGACGACCTCCGACAAGCGCGGGCCGCGACTTCCGTGGCGGCGTGGCAACGGTGGTGCCCTTCGGCGCGGATAGGCTCCGGACGACCGACACCATGATCACGATCTCCGGATCGGAGAGGGCGCCACCGCGTGAGCATCCAGCAGATCACCCCCAAGCAGCGGGGCTACCTGATCGTCAACTCCCACCCGGCCGGCAGCGCCGCCACCGTCGACCGCCAGTGGCGGCGCATCGAGCCCGCGGCCCCGGTCGGCCGGGCCCCCGTCGTCCTGGTCCTCGGCGCCAGCGCCGGCTACGGCCAGGCCCTGCTGCTCGCCGGGCTGCGCCGCCAGGGCGTCCGGGGCGTCGGCGTCGCCTACGAGGCCGCCGCCACCGAGCGCCGCACCGCCGCCGCCGGCTGGTACCGCACCGCCATGACCGCCGCCCTGGTCAAACAGGACGGCGGCGACATCACCTTCGTCAACGCCGACGCCTACGCGGACGCCACCCGCGCCGAGGTCCTCGAGCTCCTCGCCGAGCGCTACGGCCCCGTCGACCACCTCGTCTACTCGCTCGCCTCGCCCCGGCGCACCGACCCGGCCACCGGCGAGGTCCACCACTCGGTGATCAAGCCGATCGGCGCCCCCTACACCTCGCCGTCGCTGCTCTTCGAGGACGGCACCCCGCGGATCGGCACCGTCGACCTCACCCCGGCCGACGAGGCCGAGCAGGCGGCGACCGTCAAGGTGATGGGCGGCGAGGACTGGCAGCTGTGGGTGCGGGCGCTGGCCGACGCGGACCTGCTCGCCCCCGGCTTCACCACCGTGGCGCTGTCCTACGTCGGCTCCGAGATCACCGCGCCGGTCTACCGGCAGGGCACGATCGGCGCCGCCAAGGAGCACCTGGAGGCCACCGCCCACCGGCTGCGGACCGGGCTGCTCGCCGACCGCGGCCGGGCGTTCACCGTCGTCGCCGGCGCGGCCGTCACCCAGGCGTCCACCGCCATCCCCTCCATCGCCCTCTACACCTCGCTGCTGCGCACCGTCCTCGGCGAGGAGGGCTGGCGCACGACCGACGACCAGGCCGTGGACCTGTGGGAGCAGCTGACCGGCGCGAAGGAGCTCACCCTGGACGAGCAGGGCCGCATCCGCCTGGACGGCTGGGAGCTCGACCCCGCCGTGCAGGACCGGGTACGGGAGCTGTGGGCCGACCCGGCGGCCGCGCTGGCCGCCGACCCGGCCGGCTCCGCCTGGTTCTACGGCCAGTTCCGGCAGCTGTACGGCTGGGACGTGCCCGGGGTCGACTACACCACCGGTGTCGAGACCTCGACGCCCTGGCCCGCCTGACCCGAAGGCCCGACCGCGGCGGACCGGACACGCTCCGGCGGGGCCCGACCGGGGGCGCTTCCGGGCGCGCGGGCCCTTCCCGGGTGGGGTCAGGGGGTCCTACGTTGTTGGTGGGTTGGACGGGCCGTCGTAAGGTCCAGAGGCCCAGAGACTCCGGGTATGGCTTTCAGGGGGTTGCCCTCGA
>NZ_JBSFWR010000125.1:0-21307 GCF_053594915.1 Kitasatospora sp. NPDC002543
GGCTCGATGAGCTCGCTGGCCGCCGCCACCCTGGTCCGCTCCGGCGTGACCGACCTGCTGATCGCCAACCGGACCCCGGCCCGCGCCCGCAGTCCGGGCGGCACGGCGGTGGCGTTCCGGCTCCCATAATGGAAGCCGAGTCGTGGAAGCCGAGTCGGCGGGCCGGGTGGCGGGGGCGAGCAGGTGCGGGAGTGGCAGGCCAGGAACGCCATCGAGGGCGGCGCCACCGTACGGGGCGACGCCTACCAGGCCGGGGAGATGACCTTCCACCAGTACGCGGCGCCGGGCGCCGAGCCGCTGCGGTGGCCGGTGGTGGTCGGGCGGATCCCACCGAGGGCGACGGCCTTCCAGCCCCGGGCGCAGCTGCGGCGGGAGATCGACGAGGCGCGCGGGCGGTACGGGACGGTGGTGCTCAGCCAGGTGCTGGCGGGCGGCGGGGGCGTCGGCAAGTCCCAGCTCGCGGCGCACTACGCGCGCGAGGCCGTCGAGACCGGAACCGACCTGGTGCTGTGGGCCGACGCCGCCGAACCGTCCGCCGTGACGGAGCTGTACGCGCGGGCCGCCGTGACGGTGCGGGCTCCCGGGGCGAACGGCGAGGCCGAGCAGGACGCCGAGCGATTCCTGGCCTGGCTCGCCGCCACCGACCGCAGCTGGCTGATCGTCCTCGACAACACCACCGAGCACACGCCCGAGGAACTGTGGCCGAGCACCGGCCGGGGCGGACGCGGGCGCGTCATCGCGACCACCCGCCACCGGGGAGCGGCCAGTTCGGGCGGCGGCCGGGAGCTCGTCGACGTCACCACGTACTCCCCCGCCGAGTCCGCGGCCTACCTCCGCGAACGGCTGGAACGCGCGAAGTGCGCCCGCTTCCTCGACGAGCACGCGGGTGAACTCGCGGAGGAACTGGGCCATCTGCCGCTCGCCCTGGCCCACGCCGCCGCCTACATGGTGAACACCCGCCGCAGCTGCGGCCGTTACCTCGAACTGTTCCGCGACCGCACCCGCAGCCTGGACACCGTCCTCCCCACCCGCGCCGGCGCCGACGGCTACCGGGGCCCGGTCGCGGCGGCCCTGCTCCTGGCGCTCGACGCCGCCCGGCAGGAGGAGCCGGTCGGCCTCGCCGGGCCCGTCCTCCACCTCGCCGCGCTCCTCGACCCGGCCGGCCACCCGGAGCGACTCTGGCACACCGAAGCGGTGTTGGAGTATCTCGGCGAGGCCCACGGCGCTCCCGTCACGGCCGACGACGCCACGGAGGCACTCGCCGTCCTGCACAACTACAGCCTCCTCGGCCTCACCGAGACGCCCCACCGGGAGGTGGGCCTCCACGCGCTCACCGCCCGCGCGGCCCTCGACGTGCACCCCGGAACGGCCGGGGCGCGCCTCGCGCTCGCCGAGGCCCTGCTCGGCCTGTGGCCGAGCACGGACTACGGCGTCCACGGACTGGCCGCGACGCTGCGGGCCAACACCGACGTGCTCGTCGGACACGGGCCCGCCGGCCTGATCCGGCAGCCGCTGGGGATGCACCTGCTCCTGTTCCGCTGCGGCGCCAGCCTCGTACGGGCGGGCCTGTACAGCACCGGCGTCCGGTACTGGAGCGAGCTCTCCGGCACGAGCGCGCGCATCCTGGGCGACGACCACCCCGACACGCTCGCGGCCCGCGGGAACCTCGCGCAGTCGTACTGGGAGGCGGGGCGCACCGAGGAGGCGATGGGCCTCCAGGAGCAGGTCCTCGCCGACCTCCGGCGGCTCCACGAGGACGGCCACCCCACCGTCCTGATGGCCCGCAACAATCTGGCCGTCACCTACGCGGAGGCCGGCCGGGTCGAGGACGCCATCGGCCTGCAGGAACAGGTCGTCGCCGACCGCCACCGCGAGCTCGGCGGCGACCACCCCGACACCCTCACCTCCCGCAACAACCTCGCCGCCGCCTACCTGGAGGCCGGCCAGGTCGAGGACGCCATCGGCCTGCAGGAACAGGTCGTCGCCGACCGCCACCGCGTCCTCGGCGGCGACCACCCCGACACCCTCACCTCCCGCAACAACCTCGCGGTCATGTACCTGCACACCGGCGAGCCGGATCAGGGGGTGGAGCTGCTCCGCCGGACGGCGGCCGACCTCGACCGCGTCCTCGGGCCGGACCACCCGTCGACCGTCCAGGCCAGGGAGAACCTGCACGCCGTCACCCGCGGCCCCGAACCCGAACCCGAACCCGAACCCGACGACGGACCCGGGCCGGCGCGGACCCCTCAGCGCGACGCCGCCCAGGACAGCAGCAGCCGCAGGCCGTCGTCCGAGGGCGAGCCCGGGGTGGCGGTGTAGGTGACGAGGGCCTGTCCGGGGTCGTCGGCGGGGCGGAGGGTGTCGTAGGCGAGGTCGAGGGTGCCGGCGAGCGGGTGGTGGAAGGCCTTGCGGCCCGAGGTCTTGTCGGCGACCGGGTGTTCGGCCCACATCCGGTGGAACTCCTCGCTGCCGAGGCAGAGCCGGCCGACGAGTTCGGCGAGCAGGGGGTCGTCGGGGCGGCGGCCGGCTTCGAGGTGGAGGAAGGCGACGTTCTCCCGGGCGCAGGCGGGCCAGTCGGCGTAGAGCTCGCGGGAGGCCGGGTCGAGGAAGGTGATCCGGGCGATGTTGCGGTCCTCGGCGGGCAGGGCGCCGTAGTCGCCGAAGAGGGCCGTGGCGGCGCGGTTCCAGGCGAGGATGTCCATCCGGTGGCCCATCACCACGGCCGGGGTGTGGTGGAGTTGGTCCAGCAGGTGCAGCAGCGAGGGGCGCGGCTGCTGGCGGAGGACGGGACGGCGGCGGGGCCGGGCCGCGGGGCGGGCGAGCCGGTGGAGGTGGCCGGACTCGTCGGGGGCGAGGCGCAGCGCGCGGGCGACGGCGTCGAGGACGGTGTCGGACGGATTGCCGACGCGGCCCTGTTCGAGGCGGGTGTAGTAGTCGACGCTGACGCCCGCGAGGTGGGCGAGTTCCTCGCGGCGCAGCCCGGCGACGCGGCGGCGGCCGCCGTAGTCGGGGAGGTCGACGTCCTCGGGCCGGAGGCGGGCACGGCGGGTGCGGAGGAATTCGCTCAGGGCGCTGCTCGGGTTCACGGAACGGATTCTCGCTCCTTTGGGCGGCCCCGTGCCTGGCCCTGTGGGGACCAGGCACGGGGGGTGCTCAGCCGGTGAGGGACGGGAAGGCCGGGACGAGGCCGCCGTCGATCACGATGTCCTGCCCGGTGATGTACGAGGAGCGTGCGGAGAGCAGGAAGGCGACCGTCTCGGCGACGTCCTCGGCGGTGCCCAGCCGGCCGAGCGGGACGTGGCCGCGGATGGGCTCGTGGTCGGCCGGGTCCGGGACGGCCGCGTGGAACATCTGGGTGACGATGTAGCCGGGGCTGACCGAGTTGACCCGGATGCCGCGCCCGGCGAGTTCGCTGCCGAGGGTGCGGGCGAGGCTGAGCACGGCGGCCTTGGTGGCGGCGTAGACGGCGGCACCGGGCAGGCCGCGGTGCGGGGTCCAGGAGGCGTTGAGGACGACGGATCCGCCCCCGGCGGCGTCGAGCAGGGGCAGGGCGTGCCGCACGGTGAAGAAGACGCCCTTGAGGTTGGTGTCCACGAGCCGGGAGAAGTCGGACTCGGTGACCTCGTCCACCGGCTGGAAGGCGGCCACGCCGGCGTTGGCGAACACGCCGTCGAGCTTGCCGTACCGGTCCCGCACGGTGTCGGCCAGGCGGGCGAGGTCCGCCGGTACGGAGGCGTCGGCGCGGACGGCGAGCAGCCGGTCGCCGGCGTCGAGCCGGGCCGCGGCGCGGGCGAGCCGGGCGTCGTCGCGGCCGGTGACGACGACCCGGGCGCCGGTGTCGAGGAGGTGGCGGGCGGTGGCCAGGCCCATGCCGCTGGTGCCGCCGGTGACGAGGACGACGGGTTCGGAGGAGGTGTGGTTCATGGCGTCCACCCTCGCGGCGGGCGCCGGGGAGGTACCAGGCCCGCCGTCACCGTAGGTCCCGGAAAACCACCCTCCGGGCCGGGAATCGGGGCGCCCGGGCGGTGGTTGGGCCAAGGCGACGGTCCCACACGGCACTCGCGAAGAGAGACTTCCCATGAAGATCGGCATCATCGGCGCGGGCAACATCGGCGGCAACCTGACGCGGCGGCTGACCGCGCTCGGGCACGAGGTATCGGTGGCCAACTCCCGCGGCCCGGAGACGCTCAAGGAACTGGTCGAGGAGACCGGGGCGACGGCGGTGACGGTCTCCGAGGCCGCCCGGGGCGCCCAGGTCGTGGTGGTGACGGTGCCGCTGAAGAACGTGCCGGACCTGCCCGCGGGGCTGCTGGACGGGGCCGCCGAGGGCGTCGCGGTGATCGACACGGGCAACTACTACCCGAAGGAGCGCGACGGGCGGATCGACGCGATCGAGGACGGCGGGCTCACCGAGAGCCGCTGGACGGAGCAGCACCTCGGACACCGGGTGGTGAAGGTGTTCAACGGCACCTACGCCCAGGACCTGCTGGAGCGCCCGCGCCCGGCGGGCGACCCGGAGCGGCTCGCCGTGCCGGTGGCCTCGGACGACCAGGAGGCCAAGCGGGTGGTCCGGGCGCTGGTCGACGAGCTGGGTTTCGACACCGTGGACGCGGGCGGGATCGACGAGTCCTGGCGCCAGCAGCCGGCCACCCCGGTGTACGGGCTGCGCGACGGCGTGGAGGCCGTCACCCGGGCGCTCGCCGAGGCCTCCCCGGAGCGCCCGGCCGCCCACCGGGCCTGAAGGCCCGGCCCGCGGAGGGCCCCGCCGCGGCCGGTCGACCGGGCCGGTCACGGCGGCCGGCGACCGGCGGTGGCGGCCGTCAGGCGACGAAGGCGGCGAGGAGCTTGTCGGTGAGCCGGTCGAGGTAGTCGGGGGCGGTCTCGGTGTGGACGACCGCGAGGCGCCAGTACAGCGGGCCGGCGAGGAGGTCGAGGGCGAGCTCGCGGTCCACGTCGGCGGGGAGTTCGCCGCGTTCGACGGCCCGTTCCAGCAGCCGGGTGGCCTTGCTGCGGCGGGTGTCGCGGACGGCGGTCATCAGCTCCTGGGCCAGCTCGGGGTTGCGGCCGCCCTCGGCGAGCAGGTCGGGGATGATCCTCGACGGGAGCCGGTGGCGCAGTGCCCCGGCGAGCTCGGCGAGGAAGGCGCGGACGTCGCCGCGCAGGGTGCCGGTGTCCTTGATCTCGGAGGCGTCGACGGCCACCGCGCGGATCAGGGCGATGGTCATGTCGAGTTTGGACGGCCAGCGGCGGTAGATGGCGGCCTTGCCGGCCCCGGCCCGCTTGGCGACTGTCTCCAGGGAGAGCCGGGCGTAGCCGACGGCGGCCAGTTCCTCGAAGAACGCCTCGGCGATGGCCTCGGTCACGGAGTCCTGGAGCACCGGGCCGCCGGGCGTCCGGCGGGCGGGCTGCCCGGAGGGGCCGGGGGTCGCGGGCGGGGGTGGGGGCGCGGGCGTGCTGGACATTCCCCGAACCTACACCAGACGGAACGCTTGCGTCTCGACTGGAAGAGGTCTAGCCTCTTGTCGAGACGGAACCGTTCCGTCTCGACAATCTGGGGAGCACCCATGCGATTCCTCTTCGAGGACGAGTCGTTCTCCTTCGAAGCGCTCCGCGCCGCCGGATTCGCCAACTACGGCGGTGCCGACGTGGGCGAGGTCGTGGCCGTCGCCCGGAACATCGGCGAGGGCGACGAGGAGGCCTGGCTGCGCGAGTGGAAGGCCGCCGCCGAGCGCGCCCACGGCATCGGCGGCCGCGCCCTGGCGGCCGGGCACAGGGTCAGCGCCCGCGAGGCCCTGCTGCGGGCGTCGAACTACTACCGCACCGCCGAGTTCTACCGCCGCGACGACCCCGCGAACGACCCCGAGGCCAAGGCCCTCTCCGCGCTCTCCCGGGACACCTTCGCCGCCGCCGCGGCCCTCATGGACACCCCGGTCGAAGCCGTCCGCATCCCCTACCAGGACACCGAACTGCCCGGCTACCTCTTCCTCGTCGACGACTCCGGAGCCCCGCGCCCCACCCTCCTGTTCACCAGCGGCTTCGACTCCACCCTGGAGGAGGCGTACTTCGCCGTCGCCGCGGCCGCGCTGCGCCGCGGCTACAACGTCCTCGCGTACGACGGTCCGGGCCAGGGCGCGGCACTGCGCGAACAGGGACTGGTCTTCCGCCCGGACTGGGAGGCCGTGGTGACCCCGGTGGTCGACCACGCCCTGACCCGCCCCGAGATCGCCGCCGACCGGCTGGCCCTGTTCGGCTACAGCCTCGGCGGGTACCTCGCCGCCCGCGCCGCCGCCCACGACCACCGCGTGGCCGCCCTGGTCCTGGACGACGGCCTGTACAGCTTCGGGGAGGCCCACGCGCGGCTCGTCCCGCCGTTCCTGCGCGAGTGGATCGAGGACGGCCGGGACGACCTGGTCGAGCCCGTCATGGGTCTGATGATGCAGGTGAGCACCCAGGTGCGCTGGGCCATGCGCAACGGGGTGTGGACGTTCGGCGCCGCCTCGGTGGCGGACTACGTGCGCCGCACCTCCGACTACACCCTCGACGGCGTCGCCCCGCTCATCGACTGCCCCACCCTCGTCCTGGACGCCGAGAACGACCAGTTCTTCCGCGGCCAGCCGCAGGAGGTCCGGGCCGCGCTGACCTGCCCGCACACCCTCGTCACCCTGACCGAGGACGAGGGGGCGGGCGAGCACTGCCACATGGGCGCCATGTCCCGCTTCCACCAGGTGGTCTTCGACTGGCTGGACACCACCCTGGCCGGGCCGGCCGGGCCCGCGAGCTGACGGGTGCACCCACCCGCCGGCCCACCCGCCGGCCCACCCGCCGGCCCACCCGCCGGCCCGCCGACCGGCGGCCGGGGCCCGACTCACCCGAGCCGGTGCGCCCCCTCGGCCGGCACCGCGGTGAGGGTGCGCGGCTCGGCGTACCCGGCCCCGCGGAACGCGGCGGTGACCTCGGCGGCCACGTGCCCGGCCGCGTCCGCGTCCACCAGGGCGATGACCGAGCCGCCGAAGCCGCCGCCGGTCATCCTCGCGCCGTGGGCGCCGGCGGCCAGGGCGGCCTCCACGGCGAGGTCGGTCTCCGGGCAGGAGACCCGGTAGTCGTCGCGCAGCGAGGCGTGCCCGGCGGTGAGGATCGGGCCGAGCGCGGCGAAGTCCCCGGCGTCCAGGAGTGCGACGGCCGCCTCCACCCGGGCGTTCTCGGTGACCACGTGGCGCACCAGCGGCACGAGCTCCGAGGGGAGCCGGCCGAGCGCGTCGGCCAGCTCCGAGGGCCGGAGCGAGCGGAGCGCGGGCAGCCCGAGCAGGGCGGCGGCCCGTTCGCAGCCGGCCCGCAGCGCGGCGTAGGCGCCGTCGCCGAGGTCGTGCTTCACCCGGGTGTCCAGGACCAGCAGGGCGAGGCCCGCGCCCGCGAGGTCGACCGGCACCTGACGTGCCGTCAGATCGCGGCTGTCCAGGAAGAGAGCGGCGCCCGGGCGGCAGCACATCGAGGCCATCTGGTCCATGATCCCGCAGGGGACGCCCACGAAGGCGTTCTCCGCCCGCTGGGCCAGCACCGCCAGCTCCGCCGCCGGGAGCCCCAGCCCGTACAGGTCGTTGTAGACGGCGGCGAGGACGCACTCCAGTGCGGCGGAGGAGGAGAGCCCGGCGCCGCTGGGCACGTCGCTGTCCAGCCGGAGGTCCGCCCCGCCGACCGGGTGCCCGGCCTCGCGCAGCGCCCACACCACCCCGGCGGGGTAGCCGGCCCAGCCGGGCACCGAGCCGGGGGCGAGGTCGTCGACCCGGAGCTCGACGACCGCCCCGTCGCCCTGGGCCGACCAGAGCCGCAGCAGCCCGTCCGTCCGGCGGGCGGCCTGCGCCCGGACGGTCTGCGGCAGGGCGATCGGCAGGACGAACCCCAGGTTGTAGTCGGTGTGTTCACCGATGAGGTTCACCCGGCCCGGGGCCGCCCACTCCCCCTCGGACGCGCGGCCGTACAACTGCTCGAAGGTACTCATGCTCCGGCGACCTCCCGCAGCCGGCGGGCCGCGTCCTCGGGGCTGACGTCGTTGACGAAGGCGTCCATGCCGGACTCCACGCCGGCCAGGTACTTCAGTTTGTCCGCGGTGCGGCGGATGGTGAACAGCTCCAGGTGCAGTGCGAGTTCGTCCCGCTGCCCGGCGGGGGCCTGGTGCCAGGCGGAGATGTACGGGGTGCGGGCGGCGCCGGGCCCCGGCCCCGCCCCGAAGAGCCGGTCGAAGCGGCGCAGCAACTCCAGGTAGAGCGCGGGGAGTTCGTCCCGCTGCTCGGCGTCCAGCGCGGCCAGGTCGGGCACCCGCCGGTGCGGGTAGAGGTGCACCTCGTACGGCCAGCGGGCGGCGAAGGGGACGAAGGCCGTCCAGTGCGCCCCGGCGAGCACGACGCGTTCCCCGTGGGAGCGTTCGGCCGCGAGCAGGTCGTCGAAGAGGTTGCGGCCGGTGGCCGCGCGGTGGTCGGCGGCGCGGGCGGCCATCCGGGCGGTGCGCGGGGCGGCGAAGGGCAGGGCGTAGATCTGGCCGTGCGGGTGGGCGAGGGTGACGCCGATCTCGGCGCCCCGGTTCTCGAAGCAGTAGACCTGCCGCACGCCGGGCAGGGCGGAGAGTTCGGCGGTGCGGTCGGTCCAGGCGTCCAGGACCAGCCGGGCGCGCTCGGGGGTGAGGTCGGCGAAGGAGGCCTCGTGGTCGGCGGTGAAGCAGACCACCTCGCAGCGCCCGGCGCCGGGGCCGCTGGTCCACAGGCCGTCGGCCGCCAGGACGGGCTCCCCGGGCGGACCGGCCAGCGAGGGGAAGCGGTTCTCGAAGACGGCCACCTGGTAGTCGTCGGCCGGGATCTCGCTCAGCCGCCCGTCCCGGGACGGGCAGAGCGGGCACTCCTCGGCCGGCGGCCGGTAGATGCGCGCCTGGCGGTGGGCCGCGATGGTCACCCAGTCCCCGGTGGCCGGGTCCAGCCGGACCTCGGAGCCGGGGGCCTGCGGGTCGAGCGGCCGTTCGTCCACCGCGCGCCGCGGGGCGGCGGCGCCGCTGTCGTAGTAGATCAGCTGGCGACCGTCCGCGAGGGTGGTCACGGTCCTGACGGTGGGGGGCTGGGTCAGGGACGTCCCGGGCATGGCCCTTCTTCCTCCGAGTGACGCTCCGAATGAAGCTCCGAGCGAAGCCATTGAACATGAGAGAATCAACAGAAAGCTACAATCTCAAACATTATCCACCATGACCACTCGCCGTCACGTGGTCGAAGGAGGCTTCCCGATGGCCGACAGCGCCCGACCGCTCGCCGCCCAACCGCTCGCCGGACAGCGCAGGGTGCTGATCCTGGAACAGGTCCGCGCACGCGGCGGGGTCCGGGTCACCGAGCTGGTCCGCGACCTCGGGGTCTCCGACATGACCGTCCGGCGCGACCTGGACGCGCTGGCCCGCCGCGGCCTGGTGCACAAGGTGCACGGCGGCGCGGTCCGGGTCGAGGCGCCGGCCACCGGCGAGCCCGGGTTCGAGACCAAGGCGCACTGGGAACTGCCCGCCAAGGAGGCGATCGCCAGGGCCGCCGCGGCCCTGGTGCCGCCCGGCTCGGCCGTCGGGCTGGCCGGCGGGACGACCACCTTCGCGGTCGCCCGGCACCTGCGCGCCGTCGAGGGCCTCACCGTGGTGACCAACTCGCTGCGGATCGCCGAGCTGCTGGAGGAGCCCGCCGAGGACGGCACCCCGGCCACCGCCACGGTGATCCGCACCGGCGGCGTACGGACCCCCTCGGATGCCCTGGTCGGGCCGGTGGCCGACCAGGCGATCCGCTCCCTGCACGTCAACCTGCTGATCCTGGGCTGCCACGGCCTCTCCCCCGAGGCCGGGCTGACCACCCCCAACCTGGCCGAGGCGGAGACCAACCGCACCTTCCTCCGGTCGGCCCGCCGGGTGGTCGTGGTCGCCGACCACACCAAGTGGAACGCGGTCGGCCTGGCCTCCTTCGCCGAGCTGGACGAGCTGGACGTCCTGGTCACCGACGACGCCCTGCCCGCCGAACAGCGGACGGCGGCCGGCCGGCTGGTCGGCGAGCTGATCGTGGCGGCGACGGCGGACCACACCGACCAGCCGGACTAGGGCGCTGCGGTCCGCCGGGGCACCGCGGGACGCGGCTGCCCGAACCAGCCCGACCAGCCGGACGGCTCCGGCTGGTCCGAGCGGCCCGAACTGCCCCGCACCACCAGCTCGGTGGGCAGTACCAGCCCCTCCGCCGGCACCGCCTCCCCGCGCACCCGGGCCAAAAGCCGTTCGACCAGCGCCGTGGCGATCGCCCGCAGCGGCAGCCGCACGGAGGTCAGCCCGGGGTGGAGGTGGCGGCAGAGCGGCGTGTCGTGGAAGCCGGTGACGGCGATCCCGCCGGGCCCGACCACCAACCCCTCGGCCCGGACGGCCTCGTAGAGGTCCAGCGCCAGCAGGTCGCTGCCGGCCGCGAAGGCGGTGGGCCGGTCGGGCCCGCGCAGCAGCGCCCGTACGGACGCCACCACCGAGCCCGCCCCGGCCTGGGCCGCGTCCGCGGGGCCGACGGCCACCGCGGACAGGCCCGACCGCCGGGCCTCGGCGAGGAACCCGGCCCGCCGCGCCGCCATCCAGGGCAGTTCCTCGGCGGCCCCGAGGTAGCCGATCCGGCGGTGGCCGAGCGCGGCGAGGTGGCGCACCGTCTCGGCCATCGCCGCCTCGTTGCCGATGTCCACCCAGTGCTGGGGCTCCCCCGGTCCGGTCCGTCCGAAGCTGACGAACGGGACACCGAGCCGGGCCGCGTGGGCGATCCGGACGTCCTCGCGCAGCACGTCGGCCAGCACCAGTCCGTCCACCTGACGGGCCGCCACCAGTTCGTCGATCGCGGCCACCGGGTCGGCGGTGCCCTGCGCCGGGCGGAACAGCAGCACCCGCTGCCCCGCCGCCCCGGCCGCGTCGACCAGGGCCTCCAGGAAGCCGGCCATCAGCGGGTTGGGGTCGAGCGGGTCGTCGACCGGCGAGAGGTAGCCGATGGTGCGGCGGGCGCCGCTGCGCAGCGAGCGGGCCGACTGGTCGGGCTGGTAGCCGAGTTCGCGGATCGCCGTGTGCACCCGCTGCAGTGTCTCCGGCCGGACCCGCTGCGGCGCGTTCAGCGTGTTGGAGACGGTCTGCCGGGAGACCCCGGCCGCCCGGGCGACCTCCTCGATCGTGGTGGCGCCGCGGCGCGGCCGGTGCGGTCCCTCGGGCATGCGGTTCTCTCCAGACGCGAGTTCGACGACAGACCCCGGGCCCGGGGGGCGACCCCGAGCCCCGGGGGGCGGGTCAGCGGCGCAGGGTCAGCAGCCCGCCGCGCGGCACGGGGATCGCGTCCGCCGGGCCGAGTTCGACCTCGCCCTGCCGGACGATACGCCCCCGGGCGTCCCGCACCGTCACCGCCACCTGCCCGCGGCCTCCGGTGAGCCGGACGTCCTGGTCGGCGTCGGCGTTGGCGACCAGCAGGGTGTGCCAGTCGTCGCCGGAGGCGTCCACCGGCAGCGCGGCGTAGCGGGCCACGGCCACGGTGCCGGCCGCGGCTCCGGTGCCGCGCGCGGTGACCATCGGGTAGCCGAGGTCCGGTCGGGCCGGGAGGAGTTCGCCGAGCTGGAGGGTCGCGGTGTGCTCGCGGAAGACGCCGAGCCAGAAGGCGATCGCCTCGCGCTGGCCCTCGCTCTGCGCGGCGAGGTCGACGGAGACCTGCGGCACCGAGAACAGCACGTTGATCAGGTGGCAGGCGACCTGCTCGGCCGGCTCTCCCCGGTGCCACATCAGCATGTCGGCGTGGACCGGGACGGGCCCGGCGGCCAGCCGCACGTCGATGGTCCGCTGCCGGTTCTCCTGCGGGCTGAGCGGGCAGTCGGTGGCGCGGATCATGGTGGCGTACGGCCACAGGCCGGGGCTGACGTACGGCTGGCGGTGCTCGATCATCGCCTCCGGGTTCGCGGCGGTGATCCGGGCCCGGATCGCGGCCAGCAGCCGCTCCACGCCCTCGTCGACGGTCGCGCAGTCCGCGCCGGGCGGGGCCGCCGGGGCGTCGGCGCTCTCGGCGGCGCGGGCGAACCAGTCCACGAAGTCGACCTTGAGGCCGTCCATGCCCCACTCCTCGACGGCCCGGACGAGCCGGTCGGTGAGGAAGGCCCGGACCTCGGGGTGGCGCGGGTCGGCGACGATCGCGCCCATGTGGGCGGCGTCGGCCAGGGCGAGGTGGCCGATCTCCCGGAACGCGGCGCTGTCCTTGCCGATGAACGGCAGCGCGTACCAGAGCATGTAGCGCACGCCCAGGTCGTGCACCCGGCGCACGTGGGCGGCGGTGTCGGGCAGCGAGACCGGCTCCCAGTCGCCGCAGTGGGCGTAGCCGCGGGTGCGGTCGGCGGTCATCCAGCCGTCGTCCACGATGATCACGTCCAGGCCCAGTTCCTTGCCGAGCGCGGCCTGGGTCTCGACGCCCTTGGGCGTGATGTCCTGGTGCATCGAGTACCAGGTGGAGTACGCGGGCCGGCGGGCGGCGTCCGGGATGTCGGCGGTGCGGCCCTCGCCCCACCAGGCGGCGAGGTCGGCCAGGGCGCGGCCGAAGTGCCGGCCCGAGGTGTCGATCCGCACCGTGAGCCGGCCGGTGGCCTGGGCCCAGAACCGGAACTCGCCGGTCTCCTCGACCACTCCGGCGCCGGCCAGCACGTCGGGCCGTTCGGCGGCGAAGGCGCACAGGGCGATGTCCCCGGTGCCGACCAGCGCGGCGATCGGCGCGCCGTTGGCGAGCGAGGTGCGGCGCGGGGCGCTCCAGGCGGCGGGCAGCCAGCCGGTGCCGCGCGGTTCGGGGGTCCACAGCGCGGTGGCGTCGACGCAGGGCACCCGCCACTCGATCCGGACCTCGCCCGCGCCCTCGGCGGTCACCTCCACCACCCCGTCGGCGACGCCCCGGGCGGTGCCGGTGCCGCTCACCCGCAGGTCCAGGCCGTCGGCGTACAGCGCGCGCAGGGGGCCGGCGGTGGGGGCGTGCGGCTCCCAGACCTCGGCCGCGGCGGTGTCGTTCGTCTCGGTCATGCTCAGCCCTTCGTGGCGCCGGCCAGCAGGCCGGAGATGAACTGCCGCTGGAGGACCAGGAAGAGGACCATCATCGGCAGGGTGGACAGCGCGGTGCCGGAGAGGATCGCGCCGTAGTCGGTGTTGGACTTGTTGCCGTGCAGGGTCGCCAGGGCGACCGGCAGGGTGTGCATCTCCGGGCTGCGCAGGGCGATCAGCGGCCAGACGAACTGGTTCCAGGAGCCCAGGAAGAGGAAGATCGACAGCGCCGCGAGCACCGGCCGCATGACCGGCACCACCACGCTGAACAGCACCCGGAGTTCGCCCGCGCCGTCGACCCGGGCGGCGTCCAGGAGTTCGTCGGGCAGGCTGCTCAGCGACTGCCGCATCAGGAAGACGGCGAAGGGCACGCACAGGCCGGGCAGGATCAGCGCCGGGTAGGTGTCCAGCAGGCCGAAGTCCGTCATCATCTTGAACAGCGGTACCAGCGTGACCTGTTCGGGCACCACGAGGGTGGAGAGCAGCAGCGCGAAGAGCAGGGTGCGGCCGCGGAAGCGGAACTTGGCGAAGGCGTAGCCCGCGAGGAGCGCCACCACCAGGGCGCCCAGGGTCTGGATCCCCGCCACCAGCAGGGAGTTCCCGACCACCCGCAGCAGGCCGATCTTCTGTTCCAGGTGGCTCAGGTTCTCGCCGAGGCTCCCGCCGGGCAGCAGCTTGGGCGGCCAGTCGAAGACCTCGGTGTCCTTGCGGGTGGCGGAGACCACCAGCCAGTAGAAGGGGGCGATCGACAGCCCGGTGACGGCGGCCAGGAAGAAGGTCAGCGGCCAGCCGCGGAGCCGCTTGAGGCGGTTGGCACGGGGGTCGGCGCCCTTCGGGGCGGTGTTCTCGGGGGTCGTGCTCGTGGACGTCACTTGTCGCGCTCTCCCATCAGGCGCATCTGGAGGGCGCCGAGCACCGACACGATCAGGGTGAGCGCGTAGGCGATGGCGGAGGCGTAGCCGAAGTCGAAGAACCGGAAGCCGTTCTGGTACAGGTACATGGAGACGGTCAGGGTGGCGTTGTCCGGCCCGCCGCCGGTCAGCACGTACGGCTCGTCGAAGAGCTGGAGCGTGCCGATCGTCGAGAGCACCACCGTGAACAGCAGCACCGGGCGCAGCGCGGGGACGGTGATGGAGGTGAAGCGGCGGACCGGGCCGGCCCCGTCGACCATCGCGGCCTCGTACAACTCCCTGGGGATGGACTGGAGTCCGGCCAGGTAGATGACGGCGTTGTAGCCGGTGTAGTGCCAGGTGAGCACCACGACGACGGCCATCCGGGCCCAGACCGGCTGGCCCAGCCAGTCCACGGAGGGTAGTCCGAGCGCGTTCAGGACCCAGTTGATGGCACCGTCGTCGGCCTTGAGCAGGTAGGCGAACATCACACCGGTGGCGACCAGGCCGGTGACGGAGGGCATGAAGACGCCGAGCCGCCAGACCGTGCGCCAGCGCACCAGCGCCGAGTTGAGGCCGACGGCCATCAGCAGGGCCAGCCCGAGCATCAGCGGGACCTGGATGACGAGGATCTCGCCGGTGTTGCGCAGCGCCGTCCAGAACAGCGGGTCGTCCAGCAGCCGCCGGTAGTTGGCGAGGCCGGCGTCGCGGGTGGCGGCTCCGGAGCCGGTGGTGAAGGACAGCAGCAGCGAGTCGACGATCGGGTAGGCCTTGAACACGCCGAAGGCGAGCAGCGCGGGGGCGAGCAGCAGGTACGGTACGGCGGCGCGGCGCCGGCGGGCGCGGCGGGCTCTCGCGGCGCCCGCGGCGAGGCCGGCGGGCGGGCTGGCGGCACTCATGCGATACCGCGCCCGGTCTGCTGGGCGAGCTGCTTGGCGGCGTCCTGGAGGACGGCGGCCGGGTCGGCGCCCTTGAGGAAGACCTTGGTCTGGGCGTCGCTGACGAGCTTGAGCGCGCGGGCGTAGTCGCCGGAGTAGTTGGTGGGGTCGCCGCCCTCGTTGGCGAGGTCGGTGAAGGTCCTGAGCACCGCCTGGCCGCCGTAGAAGTCGCTGGGCGCGGCGTACATCGGGTCGCCGTAGGCCTCGGTGAGGGCCGGGAAGACGCCGCCCGCGTTGAACATCGTGTTGACGGAGGCGGGGCGGGTGAGCGCGTACTCGACGAACTTCCAGGCGGCGCGGCGGCGCGGGCTGGAGGCGGCGACGGCGAGGTGGGTGGAGTTGACCAGGGCGGTGCGCTTGCCGCCGGGGGTGACCGCCGGGGGCTTGGTGAGACGCCAGTTCCCGCTCTGGTCGGGGAACTTCTTCTCCAGGTAGTGGGCGACCCAGGTCGGCATCGCGGCGGCCCCGAGCTTGCCGGACTTCATCACCGGCGGCCAGCTCTGGACGCCGGGGGTGTCGCCGATCAGCCCGGCCTCGTCCAGCTTCTTGATGATGGTCAGGGCGCGCACGGCCGGCTCCGAGGCGACGGTGATCCTGCCGTTCAGGTCGAAGTAGAAGGCGCCCTGGAGCTGCATGAGGCCCTGGAGGAAGTCCAGGTCCGGGGTGGGGTTGGCGGCCCGGTTGACGCCGATCAGCGCGACGCCGGGGTTGGCGGCCTTGAAGCGGTCGGCGACGGCGAGCAGGTCGTCCCAGGTGGCGAAGGTCTCGGGGTCGATGCCGGCCTTGTCGAAGTAGTCCTTGCGGTAGAAGAAGCCCAGCGCGTTGACCTCCCAGGGCAGCGCGTAGGCGTGGCCGTCCTTGCCGGTGACGACCGGCCACAGGCCCTTGGCGAACTTGTCCTTGTAGGCGTCGGCGCCGAGCGCGGAGAGGTCGGCCAGGCCGCCGGGGAACTTCTCCTGGTAGCCGGGCAGGTAGTCACAGCCGATGTGCAGGACGTCGCCGAGGCCCTGGCCGCCGGCCGCCAGGCCGACGGTGATCTTGTCCCAGATGGCCGGCTCGCCGATGTCCTGGACGTCGACCTTGATCCCCGGGTTGTCCTTCTCGAAGGCCGGGACGATCCCGCGCAGTGCGTCGGCGGCGGTGGCCCAGGACCAGACGGTGATCGTGCCGGTGTCGGCGTCCCCGCCGGTGGCGCCTCCCGAGCCGGAGCCGCCGCCGCAGGCCGCGAGGGTGCCGCCGGCGGCGACGGCCAGCAGGCCGGCTCCGGAAGCGCGGAGAAGGTCGCGCCGGGAAAGGTGTGACATTGCATTCCTCTCGGTGGGGTGACGCCGGAAGGCTGTGATGCGAAGGGGGCGGTGGGGGGCTCGGGCGTTTTGAACGTTCAAACACACAAAACAGACCAGAACCAAACAGGTTCCAACGAGCGGACACAGCAAACGCCCGCCCTCCCCGTGTCGTCAAGACCTTGACGCCGGAAGGACGGGCTCCGCAACCGTTCCGTTATCAGCCGGGAGGGCCCCGGCCCTCAGCCCCGCTCGGCGTCCGGGGGCCCGAAGGCCGTCCCCGGAGTGACCGGGATCCCCCGGGACATGGCCTCGAAGTCCAGGATCGGACGGGTCAGGATCTCCTCGACCTCGTCGGTCAGGAGGTTGCCCAGGATGAACTCCTCCTCCGCCCCCGAACCGAACGTGACGACCTGCCCGCTCGACTGGATCATCCAGTTCAGCAGCTCGCGCTCACTGCTCTCGGCGAGGTGGATCTCCCGGCCGGGGTACTCCCGCCGGATCCCCTCCAGGACGGCGCGGACCTCCTCCACCGCCACCCCGAGCCTGCGGACCACGGCCGGCGACGCCCGCCGGCCCCACCACTGGAACACCACCCACTGGGCGACCGAGGGGTGGGACATCACCTCGGCGGCGAGCTCCGGCAGCTGGTGGAGGTTCTCGGCGCTCGCCACCGTGTGCACCCGCACCCGGTCGAAGCCCTCGGCGTCGCACAGGGCGAGGGACTCCAGCAGCGCGTCGAGCAGTTTGGCGTCCGGGCTGCGGCGGAAGGCCCGCTGCACGTCCGCGGTGACGGCGTCCAGTGGCAGCCGCAACGAGGACAGCCCCCGCAGCCGGTCGAGCTTCCCGGCGGTGAGCGTGTAGCCGGTGGTGTCGAGACCGACCTTGAGGCCGGCGGCGACGGCACGGTCGACCACGTCGAAGATCGGCGGCCACAGCAGCGGGTCGCCCCCGGCCAGGACCAGGTCGGTGGTCCCGTGGGCGGCCAGCTTCCCGATGATCAGCTCGGCCTGGGAGAGGTCGATCTGCTCCGCCGCGAAGGGGTTGTAGCAGCCCTGGCAGGACATCGGACAGCGGTTGTTGATCGACCAGTTGACCCGCCGGACCCGACGGCCCGCACGCGGCCGGTCGGCCCGCTCACGGATGCCGGCCACCAGGTGGGCCAGCCGGACGGCCGGCGGGAGGGTGGCCCCGGTGAGCAGCTCGGCGGCACGGTCCACGGCGGCCGCGGTGGCGTTGTTCTGGAGCAGCAGGAACGCCAGGCGCCATCGCATGGCCTCGTCCGCCCGGTCCCGCTCCAGGGCCCGCTCGACGTCCTCGGTCAGGGCGCCGAGGTAGCCGGGGGTGAAGTTGGCGGGCTCCAGGCGCCGTTGGAACCGGTCGGCGATCGACCCGCGCTCCAGAGCCCGGTCGTAGCCGGCCCGCAGCGGGTGCGGGGGCAGGATCTCCACGTGCTGCCGAGTGGGCATGGGGCGTTCTCCGGCCTCTCCGGTCGTGGTCGGTGCGGGTGGCGTGGTCGGCGTCGGCGCCGTGGTCGGCATCGGCATCGGCGTCGGTGCCCTGGTCGGTTCAGGCACCTGTGCCGGCGTCGGCGCCGGTGTCGGCGCTGCTGTCGGTACCGGGGTCAGTTCGGCCCGGACGGGAGCAGGATGACCATCGAGTCCCCGGACGGCAGGCCCATGCTCTCGACGAAGACCGCGTCGCGGACGATCTGCGCGACGGCCGGGTGGGTGGGGGCTTCGAGGTAGCGGGCGGTGGACTCCAGCGGGGTGACGCCCCGTTCGGCGATCAGGTCGCCCAGGGCGCGCGGGAGGTTGTCGAGGCCCTCGCGGATCCCCGCCAGGTCGAACCGGTCGGCCAGCCGGATCGCGGCCCTGCGGGCCTTGGCCAGGTTGGTCGTCGGGTCCACGACCGTCGCCTTGGCCAGGTAGTAGGGGACGGGCTGCACCATCCAGGCCAGCGCGGTGCGCTGGTCGCCCTCGTCCCGCCCGTCGGGGGCGAAGGCCTCCGCCCCGAGCCCGAGACCGTCGCCGAACCACTGCGGGCGCATGCTGATCCGGTAGTGGGCGTGGCCGGCCCGCTTGAACGCGGGGAGCCTGGCGATGACGGAGGTCGTCTCGATCCGGAAGGTGTCGGAGATCCGCCGCATCTTCCGCCCCAGCAGGGCGCGGGTCCGCGGCACGTCGGCGTCCTCGGCCACGACGTGGACCAGGTCGAGGTTGGAGACGATGTCACCGCCGGGGCCGGTCCGGTGGTCGCCGCGGGCCAAGGACCCGGTCGCCGCCACCGACATGTCGGTCACGTCCGCGAACTCACGGGCCAGTTCCTGGAACAGCAGGGGGACGTCTTCGGGTCTCACGCGCTTCCTCGGGTGTCGGCGACGGCGCGGGGGCGGCCCTTCACCGTCTCTTCCAAGTCCTGTCACATCGTGGAGAGTTCGCATTCAGGCGCGCAGCCTAACAGCGGTCCGCCACAAACGGTCCCACTTGTACCGAATACGCACCCGCGACGGCCGAAAGATCAACAGGACCGATCCAATCCGGTCATTCGGCAAGCACCACCCGGTCGGCCACGGGATCCGACGTCCAGTTGAATGATCTTCGAGATGCTTCGACCGTCTCCACGAACGAACGGGAGCAACCCCTGATGGCCTCCACCGCCGACTTCTCGCCTGCCCGGTTCCTCAAGGACCTCGCCGCCACCGCGGACCTGCTGGGGATCGACCACTCCCCGCCCGTGACCCGCCGGGTGCTGGACGCCTACGAGGAGAGCTTCCACCGGGGAGCCGTCCTGTGGCGCACCAACGACAAGCCCGGCGGCGCGCTGAACTACCGCTTCTACGACCGCGTTCCCGTCGACACCGTCGGCATCGGGGCGAGGGCCGGGCTGCTCGACCCCCGCAGCGGGACGGCCGGACTGATCTCCTCGTGGAGCTCCCTCTACGACGGTTCGACGGAGCTGTGCGACTTCGACGCCGTCCGGGGCCTGGTCAAGACCTGGATCTACCTCGGCGGGATGCGGCCCCTGGACAAGATCCTCGACACCCCCGGGGTCCCCGACACCATCCGCCGCCACCACGACCGCTTCCGCGACCTGGGCCTGACCTCGGTGCGGCACGTGGCCGTGGACCACCAGAACGACACGGCCAACCTGTACTTCCGCACCCGGGACGGGCTCGACCGGCAGGGGGCCGAGCGCCTGCTCGCCCTGTCCCGGGCTGGGAAGCCGGACGAGGCGACCTTCCGGGACATGGTCGCGTTCACGGCCCCGGACGGGCACACCTTCGCGGTGACGCTCCGGATCGCCACCGGGGAGATCGAGCGCGTCGGCGTCTACGCCCTCCGGCTGCCCGCCGGGCGGTTCCCGCACGTCAACGACCGGCTGGCCGGATTCTTCCGCGGCGCCCCCTCGCACGACGAGGAGGAGATGAACGCCGTCGCCTGGTCGTTCGGCGCGGGCGGCAGCACGTACGTGAAGGCGGAACGCAGCTACTCGGGCCGGCTGGTCGCGCTGATGCGCGAGTGGAACAGCCCGATGACCGATCCGGGCCGGCGGCCGTGAGCGCCCTCCACCCGGCCGACGCGGCCGAGTTGGACCGACTGCTGCGGTGGGCCGGCGAGGCCGACGTGCCGGGCGTGCTGGGTGCGCCGCGCGTGCCGCCCGGCACGACGGGTGGCGCGGAGACCGGCCGGGCGGCGATCGACACCGTCGCCGCGCACTGCCGCGTCGACCACGTCGCCACGCTCGTCTTCCCGGCCACGGTCGTGGAGGCCGAAGCGTATCTTCTGCGACGCCGGTGGACACCCACGTCCACCGTGCCCAGCGTGGTCGTACGGCGGCGCCTCGCGGACCGGTACGGCCTCGACCACCGGCAGCTCGACGTCAGCATCGTCCACGCCTCCGCCCCCGGCGCGGCCGGGGTGGAGCTCTTCTGCCTGCCGCCGACCGCCGCCGCCCGGCCCGTCCTCGACGGTGAACGCCGATGGCACCGGGAACGCCACACGGCGCTCCTGGTCGAGGCCCCGAGCGAGCGGCTGCTCGACGAGCTGCGGTCCCTGCTCACCGGCCCGCTGGCCATGCGGGCGGACGGCGGCGGCCACAATCCCCACGAGGGCCCGGAGTCCGGCGGCCGGACCGTGCTCTACTTCCGACCCGCCACCGGCAGCCGCCTGGAGCTGACCTGCCGCGGGGACTTCACCCCCGTCGTGGCCCGACACCTGGACGGTGAACGATGAACAGCCCGGTCTACCAGGACGGCGTCCTCGCCCACGGCACGGACGGCGAGCGCGAACGCCTGCGGCTGCTGGAGGAGCTCAACGATCCGGCCACCGTCGCCGTCCTCGAACGGCTCGAGGTCCGCGCGGACTGGCACTGCGTCGAGGCGGGGGCCGGACACGGTTCCATCGCCCGGTGGCTCGCCGCCCGCTGCCCCGAGGGCCGGGTCACGGCCACCGACCTGGACACCGCGCTCCTCCGGGAGTCGCCGGTGCCCGCCAACATGACGGTCGCCCGGCACGACGTGACCCGCGACGACTTCCCGGCGGACTCCCAGGACCTGGTGCACGCGCGGGCCCTGCTCGGCCACCTCCCCGACCCCGGGCTCACCCTCGGCCGGATGGCCGGCTGGCTCGCGCCCGGCGGGTGGCTCGTCGTCGAGGACCCCACCTACCTCCCGGCCGAGGCCTCCCCCTACCCGGAGTTCGCCGGGCTGCTGGAGGCGTGCCAGCGGTTGCTGGCCCGGATCCACGGGACCGACCACGGCTGGGCCCGCCGCATCCCCGCGGCCATGGCCCGCGCGGGCCTCACCGACATCGGCATGACCATCCGGGTGGCCGTCTGCGGGACGGACCCGACCGAGGACGCCTTCTGGCGCCGCTGCTTCGCCCAGGCCACCCCCGGCCTCGTCGCGACCGGACTGATGACGGCCGAGCAGATCGCGTCAGCGGTCGCCCACTTGGACGACCCGGCCTTCGCCGACACCGCCTGGATGATGGTCTCCTGCTGGGGACGCCGCCCGTCGTAGCCGCCGGGGCCCGAACCCCGCTGCGCGAGAAGTCGGCCGTCGGTTCCGCAGCCCGAGCCCGGACCGGCCGCCGCCGTGCCCCTGCTGCTCTCGGC
>NZ_JBSFWR010000126.1:0-20869 GCF_053594915.1 Kitasatospora sp. NPDC002543
GCTGCTCGCGACCGCGGCCCCCGCGCAGGCCGCCGGGTACCGCTACTGGTCGTTCTGGCGCGGCGCCGAGGGCGGAGCCTGGACGTACCAGCAGCCGCCGGCGGGCGACGGCCGGCTGACCCGCCCGCCCGCGCCGCACGGAGCGGGCCGCGGCGCGCCTCGCCTCGCCTCACCTCGCAAAATCGTTCGCGCCATCGCCCCGCCGGGCGCGAGGATGGCGCGCATGACCAACACGGACCTGCGGGTGGACCCGCCGATGACGGCCGACGAGGCCACCACCCTGAGCACCTTCCTCGACTACCACCGCGACACCCTCGCGCTCAAGTGCCAGGGCCTGACCGACGACCAGCTCCGGCTGCGCTCCGTCCCGCCGTCCAACCTCTCGCTGCTGGGCCTGGTCCGGCACATGGCCGAGGTGGAGCGGCACTGGTTCCCGTCGATGCTGCTCGGCCGGGACCTCGCCGGGCACTACTGGACCGAGGAGAACGAGGACGCCGACTTCGACGACGTCGACACCGCCGACGTCGCGGCCGACCTCGCCACCTGGCGCGCCGAGGTCGAGGCCGCCCGCCTGGCCACCGCCGGCCTGCCGCTGGACACCGTCGCCAAGAAGCCGCGCCGCGGCGAGCCGGTGACGCTGCGCTGGATCCTCACCCACATGATCGAGGAGTACGCGCGACACAACGGCCACGCGGACCTTCTGCGGGAATCGATCGACGGTTCGACCGGCGAGTGACGCCACGGGTGACACCGCGGGTGAAATCGTTTCCGCATCGTTGACAGAAGGTCAATTACGCCGTGACAGCGACCGATAAGGTCAACGCGCGCAACCGTACGACGCTGCGCCGCGTCAGTGGGAGTGCCCGGGTTCGCCCGGGTTTCCGGCGCGGCACGACTCGTACGGGGGTTGCGAGCGGGCACGGGACCGGTGAACAGTGCGATACTCGGACAGTTCCGACGAGTGGATGACGTGTCAACAACGGCACGCGCCCCGGGGGACCAGGACGGGACGAGGCAGGGAGGCGCGGCATGGGAGCACTTCGCGACGAGCACCACAACGGGTGGTTGATGCCCTCGGGGCACTACCCGGCCGCTGTGTACGACGACGAGTGGGTCGATCAGGAGACGGTTCCGGCCGCCCCCGCGCCCACGAAGATCGTCTCCCTGCGGCCGACGGGCTTCGAGGCGGCCCGGACGGTCGGTGAGCACATCCGGGCGAGCACCCCCGTGGTCATGGACCTCACCGAGATGTCGGAGGCCGAGGCCAAGCGCATGGTCGACTTCGCCTCCGGGCTGATCTTCGGCACCCGGGGCGGCATCGAGCGGATCGCCAAGCGGGTCTTCCTGCTCACGCCGGCCGACGTCGAGGTCATGGTGATCGACCGCCCGATGGACGACACCGGCTTCTACAACCAGAGCTGAGCGACGGGGCCGAGCCCGCCGCCCCGCGGCGACCGGCACACCGCGACACCACCCCCGGACCGGGGACGGCACACCCACCGTCCCCGGTTTTTTGCTGCTCCGACACCGGCGAGGCGCGCCTCAGATGAGATCTCGAACTACAGAATGAGACATCCATGTCTCAGATGACCTAGACTCGACTCATGGCCACCGACCGCGACACCGTCCTCGAAGCCGCCGTCGGCGTGCTCTCCCGCCGCCCGACCGCCCACCTGGACGAGATCGCGCGCGCCGCCGGCATCAGCCGCGCCACGCTGCACCGGCTCTTCCCCGGGCCGGGGCGCGACGCGCTGATCCGCGAGGTCGGCCTGCTCGGACTGCGCCGGTTCGCCGCCGCGCTGGACACCGCCGAGGTCGAACGGGGCGACGCCGAGGCCGCCCTGCGCCGCCTGGTGGACGCCTCCGTCCCGGACGCCATGCTCTGCGCCTTCCTGGCCGGCGAGAACCAGCTCTACGAGCACGACGACATCAACGACCTCTGGGAGGTCCAGATCGCCCGGCTGCACGCGCTGTTCCTGCGCGGCCAGCAGCAGGGCGTGTTCCGCATCGAGCTCAGCGCCGCCTGGCTGAGCGAGGCCTTCTTCGACCTGGTGGCCGGCGTCGGCTGGTCCATCCAGGACGGCCGGCTCGCCCCGCGCGACGCGGCCTTCTCACTCGCCGAACTGTTCCTCGGCGGCGCCCTGCGCAGACCGGACGCCCGCACCCCGGCGCCCGCCGCCGACAGCCCCACGCCGCACAGCACCACCCCACCTGCCCACAGCACCTCCGACCACAGGCCGGACACCGATACGCCATGAACACCCTGACCGCCCGCCAGCGCTGGACCGGCCTCGCCGTCCTCGTCCTGGCCGTCACCGTGGTCGCCCTGGACGCGACCGTGCTCTCCCTCGCCATCCCCTCGATCAGCGAGACGCTGCGCCCCAGCGGCACCCAGCTGCTCTGGATCGGTGACTCCTACTCCTTCGTGCTGGCCGGCCTGCTGGTCAGCATGGGCGCCCTGAGCGACCGGATCGGCCGCAAGAAGCTCCTGCTGGTCGGGTCCGCCGCGTTCGGCGCCGCCTCGCTGCTGGCCGCCTACGCGCCGAGCCCGGGCTGGCTGATCCTGGCCCGCGCGCTGCTCGGCGTGGCCGGGGCGACGATCATGCCCTCCACGCTCTCGCTGATCCGCAGCCTCTTCCCGGACGACCGGGAGCGGGCCACCGCGATCGGCATCTGGGGCGCGGCCGCCACCGCCGGTGCCGCCCTCGGGCCGGTGGTCGGCGGGGTGCTGCTGGAGCACTTCTGGTGGGGCTCGGTGTTCCTGCTGAACCTGCCGGTGCTGGCCCTGCTGCTGGTGTTCGGCAGTTGGCTGCTGCCGGAGTCCAAGGACCCGAAGCCGGGCCGCTGGGACGTGCTGAGCGTCGTCCTGTCGATGGCCGGTGTGATCGGCGCGGTGTACGCGGTCAAGGAGGCGGCCGCGCACGGCGTGGACCGCTGGGACGTCCCGGTCGCCTTCGTGCTGGGCGCCGCCGCGCTGTTCGTGTTCGTCCGCCGCCAGCTGCGGCTGGAGACCCCGCTGCTCGACGTCCGGCTCTTCCGCGACCGGCGGTTCACGGCGGCCGTCTCGGCCTCGCTGATCTCCCTGGTCGGGCTCTCCGGCGTGATCTTCGTGGTCTCGCAGTACCTCCAGCTGGTCCGCGGCTACCAGCCGCTCCAGGCCGGCCTGGCCGAGCTGCCGGCCTTCGCCGGCTCGGTGGCGGGCGGTCTGCTGACCGCCGCGATCGCCCGGCGCTTCGGCGCCCGCAAGGCGCTGACGGTCTGCCTGCTGGCGATGGGCCTGGGCGTGGGCGCGCTCGGCTGGCTGTCCCAGGACACCACCTACCTGCTGCTGGCCGCCTCCTTCCTGCTGGTGGGGACGGCGGAGGGCGTGGTCTACACGCTCGGCGCCGACCTGGTGCTGAGCGCCGCGCCCGCCGACAAGGCCGGGGCCGCCTCGGCGGTCTCCGAGACGGCGTACGAGCTGGGCACCGCGCTCGGCATCGCCCTGGTGGGCTCGGTGGTCGGCTCGATCTACGCGAGCGGGCTCTCCGTCCCGGCCGGGACGGACCCGACGGCGGCAGCCCGGGCCGGTGAATCGCTCGGCGCGGCCGTGGAGACGGCCCAGGGGCTGTCGCCGGAGCTCGCCCAGCCGCTGCTGGCGAGTGCCCGGGAGTCCTTCGTCCACGGCATGAACAGCGCCGGGCTGCTGGCCGCCGCGCTGCTGGTCGGTGCGGCCGTGATGGCCTGGCGGCTGCTGCGCGGGCTGTCCGGGCCGACGGACGTCACGGAGGTCGCTCCGCGGAACCCGGCGGGCACACAGCCGAAGGTCGACGCGTAGCGACGAGACGAGAACGGCCGTTCCCCTGGAGGGAACGGCCGTTCTCGTCCTCGGAGCGCCGTCGGGCGCTCCTTCGACGCAGGCCTACGAGGCCCCGAAGGGCAGCTCCAGCTCCGCCCAGACCACCTTGCCGTCCCGGGTGAGCCGGCTGCCCCAGCGCTGGGCCAGCTCGCTGACCAGGAACATCCCGCGCCCGCCCTCGTCCTGCTCGGCGAACGGGCGCAGCTGGGGGGTCTGCCCGCCGGCGTCGGAGACCTCCACGGTGAGCACCCGGTCGCGGAACAGCCGCAGCCGGCGCGGCGCGTCGGCGTGCAGCAGGGCGTTCGTGACCAGCTCGCTGACCAGCAGCTCGGCGTAGTCGGTGAGCGCGGTCAGGCCCCAGGCCTCCAGGGTGGCCCGGGTGAAGCGGCGGGCCCGGCCGGGCAGCCGGCCGCCGCCGGACAGCGGCAGGGTGGCGATCCGGTCGGCGGGCAGCGGGAGCACCCGGGCCATGATCATCGCGATGTCGTCCTCGGTGCCGTCGGTGACCAGCGCCGCGAGGACGGCGTCGCAGCTCTCCTCCAGGGTCCGGCCGGGGCCCTCCAGGGTGCGGGCGAGCCGGTCGATCCCGGCGTCCAGGTCCTGGCCGCGCCGCTCGACCAGGCCGTCGGTGTAGAGCGCGACCATGCCGCCCTCGGGGATGGTGAACTCGATCGACTCGAAGGCCACCCCGCCGACGCCCAGCGGCACCCCGGGCGGCACCTCCACCTTGGCGGCGGTGCCGTCGGGGGCGACCCGCACGGGCGGCAGGTGCCCGGCCGAGGCGACCTGGACGGTGCGGTCCAGCGGGTCGTACACCGCGCAGATACAGGTCGCGAACTGGCCCTCGCCGATTCCCGAGGCGGTCTCGTCCAGCCGGGTGAGCACCTGCTCGGGCGGCATGTCCAGGGTGGCGAGGGTCCGGGCGACGGTGCGCAGCTGGCCCATCGTGGCGGCGGCCCGGATGCCGTGGCCCATCACGTCGCCGACCACCAGGGCGACCCTCCCGCAGGACAGCGGCACCACGTCGAACCAGTCGCCGCCGACCTCGCTGACCACGCTGCTGGGCAGGTAGCGGTAGGCGATCTCCAGGCCGAGGGTGCGGTGCACCTCCTGCGGCAGCAGGCTGCGCTGGAGGGTGAGCGCGGTCTCCCGCTCGCGGCGGTAGAGCCGGGCGTTGTCGAGCGCCAGGGCGGTGCGGGCGACCAGCTCCTCGGCGAGGGCGACGTCGGAGGCGGTGAACGGCTCGGGGTTGCGCATCCGGATGAACTCGGAGCCGCCGAGCACCATGCCCCGGGCGGTGATCGGCACCATCAGGTACGAGTGGATGCCCGCCGCCATCCCGGGGGCGACCCGGTCCTCGCTGGCCACCAGGCCGCGCAGGGTCTCCTCGTCCACATGGGAGCGCAGCAGCGGCTTGCCGCTGCGCAGGCACTGGACGTAGCTGCGGTCCGGGGAGTACTCGGAGGTCTCGCCGACCACGTCGACGGCGTGCGCGAGGCCGCTCTCGTAGGACTCGCCGACGGCGACGGCGCGCAGCGTGATGTTCCGGTCGGAGGGGATCGCGGTGGGTTCGGCACCGCGCAGCACCGGCTCCAGCAGGTCGACGGTGGCGAAGTCGGCGAACCGGGGGACGACGGCCTCGATCAGCTCCTCGGCGGTGCGCTGGAGGTCGAGGGTGGTGCCGATCCGGGCGGTCGCCTCGGCGATCATGGCGAGCCGTTCCTGGGCCCGGGCGGCGCGGGCCTCGGCCTGGAAACGCTCGGTGACGTCGATGATCGAGGAGCAGACCCCGAAGATCCGGCCGGTGGAGTCCTCCAGCCGGAAGTAGGAGGCGGACCAGGCGCGGTCCCGCTTCGGGTCCCCGGGGACCCGGCCGTGCGAGCGGGCGTCCACCACGGGCTTCCCGGTCTTCAGCACCTGGCGCATGATCTGCTCGATCTCGGCGCTGTTGATTCCGGGGAGCACCGCGGATATCCGGCGGCCGAGGTGGGCGGCGACCGGGACGCCGTTCATCCGGGCGAGGGCCTCGTTGATCCGCAGGTAGCGCAGCTCGGTGTCGTAGACGGCCATGCCGATGGGCGAGCGGGCGAAGATGCCGTCCAGCACGGCGAGGTCGGCCTCGACG
This sequence comes from Kitasatospora sp. NPDC002543, assembly GCF_053594915.1. Taxonomy (NCBI): domain Bacteria; kingdom Bacillati; phylum Actinomycetota; class Actinomycetes; order Kitasatosporales; family Streptomycetaceae; genus Kitasatospora; species Kitasatospora sp. NPDC002543. The sequence continues at coordinate 5,964 of NZ_JBSFWR010000126.1, forward strand.
GCGTGCAGGGCGCGGGTGTCGGAGGCGGTGGCGAGCAGCAGCAGGGTGCCGGCCGGGCCGGCGATGGGGTAGGTGCGGAACTCCAGGTCGACCTTGTGGCCGTCGCGGTGGCGCACCGGGAAGACGCCCGACCAGCCGGCGCCGCTCATGATCCGCTCGAAGAGGCCGAGCACCTCGGAGCGGTCGGAGCCGTCGGTGAGCAGCTGGGCGGCGTAGCTGCCGACGGCCTCCTCGGCGGAGTAGCCGAGGAGGGCCTCGGCGTCCTCGCTCCAGTGCAGGATCAGTCCGTCGTCCTGGAGCAGCGCCGTCGCGAGCGGGACGAGCCGATGGCCTTCGGGGTGGGCGCTCCCGGGACGCCCCGGGACGCCGCCCGGTGCCGGGCCGGCGGCGGTCGCGTCCCACTCGTGTCCGTGCATGATCAGGCAGCACCCCGGTTCGGCTCGTGCCCGGCCGGATGGGCCTCGCGGTCCGTGCCGGCCGGGGTTCTTCTCCAGACTGCACGGACATCGGCCGCCCGGCGACCCCTTGGTCAGGGGGCGTCCGGCCGCTCCGGGTGTACGGGCGTCATGGGCGTACCGGCCGCAGCGTACTCTCCAGAACGCCCGCCCACTGCCGGATCACTCCGGAACGTCGGTGGCTGTCGTCGGTGAGCAGGTTGGCGAGGCCCAGACCGCGGGCGAGGTCCAGTGTGGCCTGCACGGATTCGCGTACCCCGGGGCGGCTCTCGTCGGCGTCCAGGAACTCCACGGCGGCCCGGTGGGCCTCCCGGCCGACGTGGCCCTCCAGGGCGATGATCCGCTCACGCAGCACCTCCTCGGTGGCCGCCGCGGTCCACAGGTGCAGGGCGGCGCGGAACAGCGGGCCGGTGTAGAGGCGCACGATCATGTCGACCACGGCCCGGGTGCGGTCCGGGCCGGCGGCCGGGAGCTCGTCCGCGTGGGCGCGGACGGCGGCCAGCCGCTCGGCGGTGACGTGTTCGACGGCCGCGGTGACGAGGTCCTCGCGGGTCGGGAAGTGGTGCTGGGCCGCGCCCCGGGAGACCCCGGCCCGCTCGGCGACGACGGCGACGGTGGAGCCGTGCCAGCCGAGCTCGGCCAGGCAGTCCACGGCCGCCGCGAGCAGCCGGGCCCGGGTGGCTCGGCTGCGGTCCTGCTGCGGGGTGCGGGCGGCGGGGTGGCTGGTCATGGCGGCGGGAGGTTCCTGTTCCGGTCGGGGCGCGGCGGGGCCGGTCGGGGCGGGGCAGGAAGATCCTCACAGACGGGTGACGGGGTGCGGCCGCCGGGGCGGCCCCGCCGGTCAGCGGGCGGCCGCGTTGCCGGCCTCGCGGGCGCGCAGTTCACGGCGGAGGATCTTGCCGGCCGCGGACTTGGGGACGGCGTCGACGAACTCCACCGCGCGGACCTTCTTGTACGGGGCGACCTGCCCGGCGACGTAGCCGGTGACCTCCTCCTCGGTCAGGGCGCTGCCCGGGGCCCGGACCACGAAGGCCTTGGGGCACTCGGTGCCCTCGGCGTCCCGGACGCCGATCACGGCGGCGTCGGTGATCTGCGGGTGGCCGAGCAGGACGGCCTCCAGTTCGGCGGGGGCGACCTGGTAGCCCTTGTACTTGATCAGTTCCTTGACCCGGTCGACGATGTGCAGGTAGCCGCGCCCGTCCACGAAGCCGACGTCGCCGGTGTGCAGCCAGCCCTCCGCGTCGACCACCGCGGCGGTCTCGGACGGGCGGCCGAGGTAGCCCTTCATCACCTGCGGGCCGCGGATCAGCAGCTCGCCGCGCCGGCCGGGCCCGAGGTCGTGGTCGGAGCCGTCCAGGGCGGCGATCCGCAGCTCGGTGGAGGGCACCATCCGGCCGACCGATCCGGGCGGCGGGTCGCCCTCGCGCGGGGAGACGACGTGGGTGACCGGGGAGAGCTCGGTCATGCCGTAGCCCTGGAGCAGGTGCGGCAGGCCCAGGCGCCGGGCGCAGGCGTCGGCGAGTTCGTGGTCCAGCGGGGCGGCGGCGCACAGCAGGTACTCCACCGAGGAGAGGTCGTACCGGTCCACGACGGGGTGCCGGGCCAGCGCGAGGGCGATCGGCGGGGCCACCACCAGGGCCTGCACCCGGTGGTCCTGGATGGTGCGGCAGAACTGTTCGAGGTCGAAGCGGGGCAGCACGACCACCGTGGCGCCGCAGCGCAGCGGCTGGTTGAGCAGCGCGGCCTGGCCGTAGATGTGGAAGAACGGCAGGACGGCGAGCACCCGTTCGCCCTCGGCGGGGCGGTAGAGGGCGTCGCACTGGGCGAGGTTGGTGGAGATCGAGCGGTGGGTGAGCATCACGCCCTTGGGCAGGCCGGTGGTGCCGCTGGAGTACGGCAGCACGGCGATGTCCTCGCCCGGGTCGACGGCGATCTCGGGGACGGGGGCGGTGGTGGTCACCAGGTCGGTGAGCGAGCGGTGGCCCTCGGCGCCGTCCAGGACGAGGATCTCGGCCAGTGGCCGGCCCTGTTCGGCGAGGAGTTCGGCGGCCGCACGGGCGGTCGGCAGGAAGGCGGAGACGGTGACGAGCCAACGGGCGCCGCAGTCGCGCAGCTGGCCGGCCAGGTCGGTGGGGGTGGCGAAGGAGGAGACCGTGGTGATGGTGGCTCCGGCCCTGCTCGCGCCGTAGTAGGCGATCGGGTAGGCGGTCGAGTTGGGGCTGAAGAGGGCGACGACGTCGCCCCGGCGGACGCCTGTGTCGGCCAGGCCGGCGGCCATCCGCTCGACGGTGGCGGCGAGTTGGGCGTAGCTGACGCTGTCGCCGGTGACGCCGTCGATCAGGGCCGGGCGGTTGCCGTACCCCGCCGCGGCGCCGAGCACCGCTTCGTGGATCGGCAGGTCGACCGCGGGGACGTCGGGGAACTCGCTTCGGAACACCAAGGTGAGCCTCCAGTAAGGAAGTTGACATGGCAACAAAACCGGCGCGCAGGTTCGGTGCGGGGCGCGTTCAGGAGCATACGGACAGTCAGGGCCCTGGCTCGGCCATTGTGGGGAACCCGAGACGGCGGATACGTGGCGCGGTTGCTCCCGGGGGGCGCCCGTCGCGACGCCGCGCACCTCGCCCGTGCGCCCCCTGGAGCGCATCCGCCCCGGGAATCCCGGCCCCGCACCGCCCCGCGACGCCCCGCGCCCGCCGCCGGCCGGCCTCCGGACCGGCCCGGAGGCGCCACCGCTCCGTTGGCGCGCCTGTTCGCGCCGCGGTCACTCAGTACGACGCGCGACCCGGTGCGACGTCACCCTGCGCGACGTCACCCGCGCGACGTCGCTCGGCCCGGCGCGGCCGCTCAGTACGACCTGGGCAGCCCGAGGGTGTGCTGGGCCACGTAGTTGAGCACCATCTCGCGGCTGACCGGGGCGACCCGGCCCACCCGGGTGGCGGCCAGCAGCGCGCCCAGCCCGTACTCCTGGGTCAGGCCGTTGCCGCCGAGGGTCTGCACCGCCTGGTCGACGGTCCGGGCGGCGGCCTCCCCCGCGGCGTACTTGGCCATGTTGGCGGCCTCCCCGGCGGCGAGGTCCTCGCCCGCGTCGTAGAGCAGGCCGGCCTTCTGGGTCATCAGCCGGGCCAGCTCGATCTCCACCGCGCACTGGGCGAGCGGGTGGGCCAGGCCCTGGTGGGCGCCGATCGGGGTGGACCAGACGGTGCGGGTCTTCGCGTACTCGACGGCCTTGCCGAGGGCCTGGCGGGCGAGGCCGAGCGAGAAGGCGGCGGTGAGGATGCGCTCGGGGTTGAGGCCCGCGAAGAGCTGGAGCAGCCCGGCGTCCTCGTCGCCCACCAGGGCGTCGGCGGGCAGCCGGACGTCGTCCAGGAACACCTGGAACTGCTTCTCCGGGGCGACGAGCTCCATCGGGATCGGCCGGTACTCGAAGCCCGGGGTCTCGCGCGGGACGACGAACAGGCAGGGCTTCAGCCGGCCGGAGCGGCCCCCTCCCGCGGCCGGGGTCTCGGTGCGGGCGACGAACAGCACCGCGTCGCAGTGGTCGATGCCGGAGACGAAGACCTTGCGGCCGGTCAGCAGCCAGTCCTCGCCGTCCCGGCGGGCGACGGTGGATATCCGGTGGGAGTTGGAGCCGGCGTCCGGCTCGGTGATGCCGAAGGCCATCCGGCGGCTGCCGTCGGCCAGACCGGGCAGCCAGCGGCGCTTCTGCTCCTCCGTGCCGTAGCGGGCGATCACGGTGCCGCAGATCGCCGGGGAGACGATCAGCAGCAGCAGCGGGCAGCCGGCGGTGCCGAGCTCCTCCAGGACGATGGCGAGGTCGGTGATGCCGCCGTCCCCGCCGCCGTACTCGGCGGGCAGGTTGACACCGAGGTAGCCGGCCTTCCCTGCCTCCGCCCACAGTTCGTCGGCGGGCTCGCCGGCCCGGGCCTTGGCGAGGTAGTAGGCGGAGCCGTAGCGGCGGCCGAGGTCGCCGACGGCCCGGCGCAGGGCCTGGCGTTCAGGGGTCTCCAGGAGCTGACTGCCGATGGTGGACATGCGGGTCCTTCCTCAGGCTCGGGTGGGCTCGTGCGTCTCGGTGGGCTCTCGGGTCTGGGTGGGCTCGTGCGTCTCGGTGGGCTCTCGGACCTTGGTGGGATCTGAGGCCTCGGCGGGCTCTCGGGCCCTGCCGGGTTCTCGGGCCTCGGCGGGCGCTCAGGCCTCGGCGGGCCGGACGACGGCCAGCAGGGTGCCCGTCTCGACCTGCCGGCCGGGAGCGGCCCGCAGTTCGACGAGGGTGCCGTCGGCCGGGGCGGCGACGCGGTGCTCCATCTTCATCGCCTCCAGCACCAGCAGTGGCCGGCCGGCGGTGACGGTGTCCCCGACGGCGGCGAGGACCCGGGCGACGGTGCCCGGCATCGGGGCGAGCAGCGCGCCGGGGTCGGTGCGGACGACGGGCTCGGGGAAGCGCGGCAGCGCGGTCAGCGCGGTGCCGCCGGCCGGGGTGTCGACGTGCACCCGGTCGCCGTACCGGGCGACGCGGTAGGTGCGGCGCAGCCCGTCCTCGCGGAGCACGACCCGGTCCGGCTCGGCCTCGACGAGTTCGACGTCCGGGTGGTCCTCGGCCAGCAGGCCGGTGCGGGTGAGCCGGTAGCGGACCTCGCACGCGGTGCCGTCCTCGGCCCGGTAGCGCTTGAGCTGCGGCTGGGAGGGCAGGTTGCGCCAGCCGCCGGGCAGGGCGCCGCGGCGGCCGGCCGCGTCGGCGAGGGCGGCGGCCAGCGCGGCGCGGTCGGCGCCCTCGGTGTCCGGGGCGGTGAGCTCGGCCGCGTGCCGGGCCAGGAAGCCGGTGTGCAGCTCCGCGGCCAGGAAGGCCGGGTGGCGCAGGGCCCGGACCAGCAGGTCCCGGTTGGTGGCCGGGCCGTGGACGCGGGCGCGGGCGAGCGCGTCGGCGAGCCGGCGGGCGGCGGCGGTGCGGGTCGGCGCCCGGACGATCACCTTGGCGAGCATCGCGTCGTAGTGCGGGGTGATCTCGCTGCCGGCCTCCACCCCGGAGTCCAGCCGCAGCCCGGTGCCGGCGCCGGTCCCGGTGCCGGTGAACTCCTGGTGCGGGAGCGTCAGTTCGAGCCGGTGCAGGGTGCCGGTGGCGGGCTGCCAGTCCCTGGCCGGGTCCTCCGCGTACAGCCGGGCCTCGATCGCGTGGCCGGTGGTCGGGGGCGGGGTGGGTCCGGGCAGCGGTTCGCCCTCGGCCACGGCGAGTTGGAGCGCCACCAGGTCCAGGCCGGTGACGGCCTCGGTGACCGGGTGTTCGACCTGAAGGCGGGTGTTCATCTCCAGGAAGAAGAACCGGCCGTCCTCGGCGAGCAGGAACTCGGCGGTGCCGGCGCCGACGTAGCCGATCGCCCGGGCGGCGCGCACCGCGGCCGTGTGCAGTTCGGCGCGGACCCCGGCCGGCAGACCGGGGGCCGGGGCCTCCTCGATCACCTTCTGGTGCCGCCGCTGCACCGAGCAGTCGCGGTCGCCGGCCGCCCAGACGGTGCCGTGGGCGTCGGCCAGCAGCTGGACCTCGACGTGGCGGCCGTCGGGCAGGTAGGGCTCGCAGAACACCTCGTCCGAGCCGAAGGCCCCGGCCGCCTCGGCGCGGGCGGCGGCCAGCTCGCCGGGCAGCTCGGCGAGGCTCCGGACGACCCGCATGCCGCGCCCGCCGCCGCCCGCCGCGGCCTTGACCAGCAGCGGCAGGTCGGCCTCGACGGGATCGGCGAGGGCGTCCAGCACCGGCACGCCGGCCTCGGCCATCAGGCGCTTGGCGGCGGTCTTGGAGCCCATCGCGGCGATCGCGGCCGGCGGCGGGCCGACCCAGACCAGGCCCGCGTCCAGCACGGCCCGCGCGAACCCGGCGTCCTCGGAGAGGAATCCGTACCCGGGGTGGACGGCGTCGGCCCCGGCGGCGAGCGCGGCCCGCACCAGCAGGTCGGCGCGCAGGTAGGTGTCGGCGGGCGCCGCGCCGGGCAGCCGGACGGCGGCGTCGGCCTCGCGGACGTGCGGGGCGCCGGCGTCCGGGTCGGAGTGGACGGCGGTGGTCGCGATGCCCAGTTCCCGGCAGGTGCGGAAGACCCGGCGGGCGATCTCGCCCCGGTTGGCGACCAGCAGGTTGGTGATCATGTCTCGGGGGTCCTTCCCGGGGTTCCTCACAGGCGGAAGACGCCGTAGCCGCGCGCGCCCTCGACCGGCGCGTTGTGGATCGCGGACAGGCACAGGCCGAGCACGGTACGGGTGTCGCGGGGGTCGATGACGCCGTCGTCGTAGAGCCGGCCGGAGAGGAACACCGGCAGCGACTCGGCCTCGATCTGCTGTTCCACCATCGCCCGGATCGCCGCGTCCGCCTCCTCGTCGTACGGCCTGCCCTTCGCCGCCGCCGACTGCCGGGCGACGATGGACAGCACCCCGGCGAGCTGCTGCGGGCCCATCACGGCGGACTTGGCGCTCGGCCAGGAGAACAGGAAGCGCGGCTCGTACGCCCGGCCGCACATGCCGTAGTGGCCGGCGCCGTAGGAGGCGCCCATCAGCACGGACAGGTGCGGGACGGTGGAGTTGGCGACGGCGTTGATCATCATCGCGCCGTGCTTGATGATGCCGCCCTGCTCGTAGTCCTTGCCGACCATGTAGCCGGTGGTGTTGTGGAGGAACAGCAGCGGGGTGTTCCGCTGGTTGGCCAGCTGGATGAACTGGGCGGCCTTCTGGGACTCCTGGCTGAACAGCACGCCGCGGGCGTTGGCCAGGACGCCGACGGGGTAGCCGTGCAGGCGGGCCCAGCCGGTGGCCAGGCTGGTGCCGTAGAGCGGCTTGAACTCGTCGAAGTCGGAGCCGTCGACGATCCGGGCGATCACCTCGCGCGGGTCGAAGGGCACCTTGAGGTCCCCCGGGACGATGCCGAGCAGTTCCTCCTCGTCGTACTTCGGCGGCTCGGCCGACCGGTCCGGGTCGGGGCCGGGCTTGCGGTGGTCGAGCCGGGCGACGATCCGGCGGGCGATCCGCAGCGCGTCCGCCTCGTCCACCGCGAAGTGGTCGGCCAGGCCGGAGACCCGGGCGTGCATCTCGGCGCCGCCCAGCGACTCGTCGTCGGCCTCCTCCCCGGTGGCCATCCGCACCAGCGGCGGGCCGCCGAGGAACACCTTGGCGCGCTCCTTGACCAGCACGGTGTGGTCGGACATGCCGGGCACGTAGGCGCCGCCGGCCGTCGAGTTGCCGAACACCACGGCCACCGTGGGGATCCCGGCGGCGGACAGCCGGGTGAGGTCGCGGAAGAGGGCGCCGCCGGGGATGAAGATCTCCTTCTGGCTGGGCAGGTCGGCGCCGCCGGACTCGACCAGGTTGACCAGCGGCAGCCGGTTGTCCAGCGCGATCTCGTCGGCCCGCAGGGCCTTGCGCAGCGTCCACGGGTTGCTGGCGCCGCCGCGCACCGTCGGGTCGTTGGCGGTGATCACGCACTCCACCCCCTCGATCACCCCGATGCCGGTGACCAGGGCCGCGCCCACCGGGTAGTCGCTCCCCCAGGCGGCCAGCGGGGACAGCTCCAGGAACGGGGAGTCCTGGTCGACCAGCAGCTCGATCCGCTCGCGGGCGAGCAGCTTGCCGCGCCCGCGGTGGCGTTCCACGTAGGTGGGGCCGCCGCCCGCCAGCGCCTTGGCGTGTTCGGCGTCGAGCTCGGCGAGCTTGGCGGCCATCGCGTCGCGGTGCTCCGCGAACTCGGGCCCGGCCGGGTCGACGCGGGTGGTCAGGACGGTCACAGCGGGGCCTCCGGGCTGTCCAGGAGCGTGGTCGGGATGTCGAGCCGACGGGCGCGCAGCCACTCCCCGAGGGCCTTGGCCTGCGGATCGAAGCGGTGCCGGGCGGCGACGCCCTCGCCGAGCAGGCCGGTGATCGTGAAGTTGACCGCGCGCAGGTTCGGCAGCAGGTGCCGGGTGACGGGCAACTCGGCGGTCTCGGGCAGGAGTTCGCGCAGACTCTCGACGGTGAGGGCGTGCGCCAGCCAGCGCCAGCCGTCCGCGGAACGGGCCCAGACGCCGAGGTTGGCGTCCCCGCCCTTGTCCCCGCTGCGGGCGCCGGCCACCAGGCCGAGCGGGGCCCGCCGGGTCGGGCCGGCCGGCAGCGGCTCGGGGGGCAGCGGCTCGGGCGGCGAGGCCTCCACCGGGCGGGCCCGGCCGGTGACGGGCGAGGGCGGTACGGCGATCCGGCGGCCGTCCGGCAGGACGGCGGTGTGCTCGACGGCCTTCGCGTCGATGTGCGCGGCGGTGAACACCCCGTACGGCGCGCCCGGCCCGGGCGGGGCGGTGAGGTGAAAGCCCGGGTATCCGGACAGGCCCGACTCGACGGCGGCCCTGCCGAGTTCGCGCCCGACCCGGGCCGGGTCGGGATCGCGGGCGGCCAGCCGGAGCAGGGCGGAGGCGGCCTCCTCGGTCGGGGCGTCCGGCTGGTCGGTGCGGGCCAGCGTCCAGCGCATCTCGGCTGGGCGGGCGCCGGGCGGCAGGGCGTCGTCGAACTGCCGGCGGACCAGGTCGGCCTTGGCCTCGATGTCGAGGCCGGTGAGGACGAACACCACCTCGTTGAGGTGGCCGCCGAGCCGGTTGAGGCCCGCCTTCAGGGTGGGCGGCGGGGCCTCGCCGCGCACGCCGTCGATCCGGACCCGGTCCGGGCCGTCCCCGGTGAGCCGCACGGTGTCCAGCCGGGCCGTGACGTCCGGGCCGAGGTAGTGCGGTCCGCCGGTCTCGTACAGGAGTTGGGCGGTGACGGTGCCGGTGGTGACGGCGCCGCCGGTGCCCGGGTGCTTGGTGATCACGCTGGAGCCGTCGGCGCGCAGTTCGGCCAGCGGGAAGCCGGGGCGGGTCACGTCGTGCTCGCGGAAGAAGGCGTAGTTGCCGCCGGTCGCCTGGGCGCCGCACTCCAGCACGTGCCCGGCCACCACGGCGCCGGCCAGGGCGTCGAGGTCCTCCGGGGTCCAGCCGAAGCGGGCGATCCCGGGGCCGACCACCAGCGCCGCGTCCGTGACCCGGCCGGTCACCACCACGTCGGCGCCGCCGGTCAGGCAGGCCGCGACGCCGAACCCGCCGAGGTAGGCGTTGGCGGCCAACAGCCCGTCCGGAAGCCCGAGTTCGGCCCGGCGCGGCAGCAGGTCGTCACCCTCGACATGGGCGACGGCCGCCTCGACGCCGAGCCGCCGGGCCAGCGCGCGCAGCTCCTCGGCGAGCCGGGCCGGGTTGAGGCCGCCCGCGTTGACCACGATCTTCACGTCGCGCTCACGGGCCAGGCCGAGGCACTCCTCCATCTGGCGCAGGAAGGTCCGGGCGTAGCCGAGCGACGGGTCCTTCAGCCGGTCCCGGGCGAGGATCAGCATGGTCAGCTCGGCCAGGTAGTCCCCGGTGAGCACGTCCAGCGGCCCGCCGGTGAGCATCTCCCGCATCGCGGCGAAGCGGTCCCCGTAGAAGCCCGAGGCGTTGCCGATCCGCAGTACCGTGCCGTCGCGCGCCAAAGCGCCTCCCCTGCCGGTGAGTTGGGGACGCCTCGGACGGGGCGCCGCCGGGCAGCAGCGTGGCACCGTCCGAAGAAAAAAGCAATCACGCTTGCTTGTTTTCCGACACCCGCACGCTCCCGGACAGCCGGAGCGGAGAGCCCGCCGGGGAGTCCTGGCAGCCGGTCAAGACCGGCCCGCGACTTGCCGCCCGATTGCCGGTTCCACGGCATGCGAACCACGAACCGGCAGGTAGGCGAACCACAGGCCGCATGTGGCTTGCAACCATTGACCCGGAGTCAGCGATTCCGGAAGGATTCGCGACCATGACTACGCGCGTAAACCTTCTGTCGAGACGGCTGATCGCCCCGCTGCGGGCAGCGGCCCTGCTGTCGCTGCTGGTGTCGGTCGGGGTGTTCTTCGCCGGCGCCGGCGAGGCCCAGGCCGCGCCCGCCTGCGGGGTGCTCTCCACCGGCGCGGCCACGCAGGCGAACGCCGCCGTCCGCTCCGCCTGCGGGCTGATCGGCACCCCGTACTCGTGGGGCGGCGGCCACGGCTCGCAGCCCGGCCCGACGTACGGCCTCTGCGACCCGTCCAACGGCGCCCCCAACGACTGCAACGTCCGCGGCCTGGACTGCTCCGGCATGGTCCGCTACGCCTACGACCTGGCGGTCGGCGAGGACGTCATCAACGGCACCACCCGCACCCAGTGGCCGACCTCCCGAGCCGTCGCCCGCTACTACCGGGCGGACGGCACCGCGCCGCTGCTCCCCGGCGACCTGGTGTACTTCGGCAACACCGCCTCCACCATCCACCACGTCGCGATGTACCTCGGGCAGGGCTGGATCGTCGAGGCCCCCTACTCCGGCGGCTACGTCCAGGTGGCGGCGCTCTCCTCGCACGGCGACTACTACGGCGCCATCCGGCTGTACGGCGCGGGCGGCACCTCCACGCCCCCCACCACGCCGCCCACCAACAACGGCCAGTACTGGGTGGACACCAACGCCAACGCGCCGGTGTACGGCTCCCCGACCTCCACCACCAGCACCGGGACGCTCTACCAGGGCACGAACTACGTCTACTGCAAGGCCTGGGGCCGCGAGGTCTCCAACGGCAGCGGCTACAACCACTGGTGGCTGAAGACGGACCCGGACGTCGGCCCCGGCGGCCAGTGGGTCTCGGCGTACTACCTGTCCCGCTGGGGCAACGACGTCGCCAAGGACAACAACGGCACCACCGTCCCCGACTGCGCCGGCGGCAGCACCCCGCCGGCCACCGGCAAGTACTGGGTGGACACCTTCGCCAGTGCGAGCGTCTACGCCTCGCCGACCTCCACCAGCGCGACCGGCACCCTGAACCAGGGCACGAACTACGTCTACTGCAAGGCCTGGGGCCGCGAGGTCTCCAACGGCAGCAGCTACAACCACTGGTGGCTGAAGACGGACGCCGACGGCGGCCCGGCCCGCCAGTGGGTCTCGGCCTTCTACCTGTCCCGCTGGGGCAGTGACACGGCCAAGGACAACAACGGCACGACCATCCCCGACTGCTGAAACACCTGACGACCGTGCCGGCCGGGGCCACCGAGGGGTGGCGCCGGCCGGCGCCGTTCCGCCTCCCCGCGGCCGGCCGCCGGAGGCCGCGCGCACCGCTCCCCGGGCCGCCGGGAGCCACGCGCACCGCCCCCCCGGGCCGCCGGGGACCAACCGATCAGGATTCGAGAAGCGCCCGGCCGGGGTGCGCGCCTAGCGTTGCGGTCATGAGCGACATCACCATTCACTGGACCTTCCTCCCGCACACCGACCCCGAGGCCTCCCTCGCCTTCTACCGCGACCTGCTCGGCTTCGAGGTGCGCGGCGACGTCGGCGGCGGCCCGATGCGCTGGATCACCGTCGGCCCCGCCGACCAGCCCGACGTCTCCCTGGTGCTGGAGCCGGCGTCCGCCGACCCGGGCCGCACCGAGGAGGAGCAGCGGACCATCACCGAGATGATGGCCAAGGGCACCTACGCCCGGCTCGTCCTGGGCACCCGCGACCTGGACGGCGTCTTCGACCGGCTGAAGTCCGGCGGCGCGGAGCTGGTCCAGGAGCCGACCCTGCAGCCGTACGGCGTCCGCGACTGCGCCTTCCGCGACCCGGCGGGGAACATGGTCCGCTTCAACGAGCTGGGCTGAGCCCACCGGCACCGACCCGGGCCCGCCCCGAGCCCACCGCCGCCCGTACCCGGAGCCACCCGATCCCGAGGCCGTCGGTCCCGACCCGGATCGATGGTTGGATCGAAGGGTTCGAGCACACCGACCCACCGACGGCGGCCCGGGGCGGGCCCACCCACCCCCACAGACCGCCGAGAGCCAGGGAGCGAAGAGAACGATGCCCAAGCGGACGGACGCACAGCCGCACGTCGCCGACAGCCACGACCTGATCCGCGTGCACGGTGCGCGCGAGAACAACCTCAAGGACGTCAGCGTCGACCTTCCCAAGCGCCGGCTGACGGTCTTCACCGGGGTGTCCGGCTCGGGCAAGAGCTCGCTGGTCTTCGACACCGTGGCCGCCGAGTCCCAGCGGCTGATCAACGAGACCTACAGCGCCTTCGTCCAGGGCTTCATGCCCTCCCTGGCCCGCCCCGAGGTGGACGTCCTCGAGGGCCTGACCACCGCGATCATCGTCGACCAGCAGCGGATGGGCGCCGACCCGCGCTCCACCGTCGGCACCGCCACCGACGCCAACGCGATGCTGCGCATCCTCTTCAGCCGCCTGGGCACCCCGCACATCGGCTCGCCCAAGGCCTTCTCCTTCAACGTCCCCTCGATCAGCGGCGCCGGCGCCGTCACCGTCGAGCGCGCGGGCAGGACGGTCAAGGAGCGGCGCAGCTTCAGCATCACCGGCGGCATGTGCCCGCGCTGCGAGGGCCGCGGCACCGTCTCGGACATCGACCTCACCCAGCTGTACGACGACAGCAAGTCGATCTCCGAGGGCGCCTTCACCATCCCCGGCTGGAAGACGGACAGCTGGTGGACGGTCGGCGTCTACGCCAACTCGGGCTTCCTCGACCCGGACAAGCCGATCCGGCAGTTCACCGAGAAGGAGATGCGGGACTTCCTGTACCGGGAGCCGACCAAGGTCAAGGTCAACGGCGTCAACCTCACCTACGAGGGCCTGATCCCCAAGATCCAGAAGTCCATGCTGTCCAAGGACAAGGACGCGCTGCAGCCGCACATCCGGGCCTTCGTGGAGCGGGCCGTCACCTTCACCTCCTGCCCCGACTGCGAGGGCACCCGGCTCAGCGCGGCGGCCCGTTCCTCCAGGGTCGCGGGCATCAGCATCGCCGACGCCTGCGCGATGCAGATCAGCGACCTCGCCGCCTGGGTCCGCGACCTCGACGAGCCCTCGGTGGCGCCGCTGCTCGGCACGCTCCGGCAGACCCTCGACTCCTTCGTGGAGATCGGCCTCGGCTACCTCTCGCTGGACCGCCCCTCCGGCACCCTCTCCGGTGGCGAGGCCCAGCGGGTCAAGATGATCCGCCACCTCGGCTCCTCGCTCACCGACACCACGTACGTCTTCGACGAGCCCACCACCGGCCTGCACCCGCACGACATCGACCGGATGAACAAGCTGCTGCTGCGCCTGCGGGACAAGGGCAACACGGTGCTGGTCGTCGAGCACAAGCCGCAGACCATCGCGATCGCCGACCACGTCGTCGACCTCGGCCCCGGGGCCGGTACGGCCGGCGGCACGGTCTGCTACGAGGGCGACGTGGCGGGGCTGCGCACCAGCGGCACGGTGACCGGCCGCCACCTGGCCGACCGGACGGCGCTGCGCGACGCCGTGCGCGAGCCCACCGGGAAGCTGGAGATCCGCGGCGCGGGCACCCACAACCTGCGCGACGTGGACGTGGACGTCCCGCTCGGGGTGCTCACGGTGGTGACGGGCGTGGCCGGCTCCGGCAAGAGCTCGCTGATCCACGGCTCGATCCCGGCCGGTGAGGGCGTGGTCTCCGTCGACCAGGGCTCGATCAAGGGCTCCCGGCGCAGCAACCCCGCCACCTACACCGGGCTGCTGGAGCCGATCCGCAAGGCCTTCGCCAAGGCCAACGGCGTGAAGCCGGCCCTGTTCAGCGCCAACTCCGAGGGCGCCTGCCCGACCTGCAACGGCGCCGGCGTGGTCTACACCGACCTGGCGATGATGGCCGGGGTGGCCACCACCTGCGAGGACTGCGAGGGCAAGCGGTACCAGCCCGCGGTGCTGGAGTACCACCTGGGCGGGCGGGACATCGCCGAGGTCCTGGCGATGTCGGTGACGGAGGCGGAGGAGTTCTTCGGCTCCGGGGAGGCGAAGCTCCCGGCCGCGCACCGCGTCCTGGAGCGGCTCGCCGACGTCGGGCTCGGCTACCTCAGCCTCGGCCAGCCGCTCACCACGCTGTCCGGCGGCGAGCGGCAGCGGCTCAAGCTGGCCACCCACATGGCGGACAAGGGCGGCGTCTACGTGCTGGACGAGCCGACCACCGGGCTGCACCTGGCCGACGTCGAGCAGCTGCTCGGGCTGCTGGACCGGCTGGTCGAGTCCGGCAAGTCGGTCATCGTGATCGAGCACCACCCGGCCGTGATGGCGCACGCCGACTGGATCATCGACCTCGGCCCGGGCGCCGGCCACGACGGCGGACGGGTGGTCTTCGAGGGCACCCCGGCCGAGCTGGTGGCCGCGCGCTCCACCCTGACCGGCGAGGCGCTGGCCCAGTACCTGGGCTGAGAGCGGGTAGGGGGCCGGGGCCCGACACCCGGGCCGGGCCGGGCCGCCGGGCCCCGGGTCAGTCCAGCGGGAGGGCCATCTCCAGGATCCGCGCCGAGGTGTCCAGCACGTACGGCGTGGCCTCCCCCGTGTAGACGAACCCGGGCTCGGTGGCGCGTGGTCGGTGGTGTCGGAGGCGATGGGGGCGCTGGAGATGTCGAGGGTCATGGTCTTCCCGTCTGTCCGGGGGAGCGA
>NZ_JBSFWR010000127.1:0-20612 GCF_053594915.1 Kitasatospora sp. NPDC002543
CCGGGCGGATCCGTCCGCCCGGGGCCGCGCCGTCGGCTCAGCGCAGTGCGGCCGTCGCCTCGCGCAGCAGGCCCGCCACGATGCCGACCCCGTCGCGGGTGAGCACCGACTCCGGGTGGAACTGGAGCCCCGCGAAGCCGTGCCCGCGCAGCGCGTGCACGTCGCCGGTGACGGCGTCCCGGGAGACCTCGACGCCCTCCGCGGCGAGCCGCGCCGCGTCGGCCTCCGTGCAGCGCGCGGTGAACGTGTTGTAGAAGCCGACCGTGTGCTTGGTGCCGAACAGGTCGATCCGCTCCTGCGCCCCCTGGTAGGGGACGGCCTTGCGGCCCAGCGCGAGCCCGAGTTCGGCGGACAGCAGCTGGTGGCTCAGGCAGACCGCGAGCAGCGGCGCGGTGCGAGCGCCGGAGCGGACGGCGGCCAGCGCGTCCGCGACGATCGGCCGCAGCAGCACCATCTTGGGGTCGTCCGTGATCGCCGGGTCGCCCGGGCCGGGGCCGAGCACCAGCGCGCCCCGGTGCGCGGCGACCCGCTCGCGCAGCCCCGGCTCGTCGTAGCGGGCCACCGTCACCCGGTGGCCGAGCGAGCCGAGCAGGTGGGAGAGCATCGAGGTGAAGGTGTCCTCGCCGTCCACGACGAGGGTCGGCTCGGCCTCGGTGATCTCGGACGGCTGCTGCATCCGCAGCCAGAACGGCGCGAGGTCGGCCCGGCGGGAGTCCAGGGCGGCCTGCACCCGGTGGTCGTCGGCGAGCCGGGGCCCGACCGGGTGGGGCAGCCGGGCGGGCGCGGGCCGGGCGCCGATCGCGGTGAGCACCCCGGCGGCCTTGGCGTGGGTCTCGGCGACCTCGGACTCCGGGACGGAGTGGCGCACCAGGGTGGCGCCGACCCGGACGACCAGCCGGCCGGTGGCCGGGTCGATGTCGGCGGTGCGGATGCAGATCGGGGAGTCCAGCAGCTGCCCGCCGCTGGCGGCGCGGCCGATCAGTGCGAGCGCGCCGGAGTAGTAGCCGCGCCCGGTGGGCTCGTAGCGCTTGATCACCCGGGTGGCGTTCTCGACCGGGCTGCCCGTGACGGTCGCGGCGAACATCGTCTCGCGGAGCACCTCGCGGACGTCCATCGAGGTGCGCCCGCGCAGTTCGTACTCGGTGTGGGCGAGGTGGGCCATCTCCTTGAGCCGGGGCCCGAGCACCTGGCCGCCGAGGTCGCCGACCGTGCACATCATCTTGAGCTCCTCGTCCACGACCATGGTGAGCTCCTCCAGCTCCTTGGGGTCGTGGAGGAACTGGAGCAGCGAGTCGAGGTCGGAGCCGTCGGCCGGGTAGCGGTAGGTGCCGGAGATCGGGTTCATCACGACGGTGCCGCCGCTCTGCCGGACGTGCACCTCGGGGGAGGCGCCGACCAGCACCCGCTCGCCGGTGTGCACCAGGAAGGTCCAGTACGCGCCGCGCTCCTGCTCCAGCAGCCGCCGGAAGAGCGTCAGCGCGAGTTCGGGCCCGAAGTCCTCCAGCGTCGCGCGGAAGTCGCGCCGGATCACGAAGTTGGCGCCCTCGCCGTTGCCGATCTCGTCCCGGATCACCCGGCGGACGATCGACGCGTACGAATCGTCGTCGACGTCGAATCCGCCACCGGCAAGTGAGACCGGCAACTTCGGTAGGGCATAGGTGAATTCGGCCAACGGCAGGACGTGCTGCTCGGTCACCGAGAGGGCTTGCAGGGGGGTGTCGTCGTCGTGCGCCTCGAAGCCGCGCTCGCGGATCTGGCGGTACGGGACGAGTGCGAGCAGGTCGTGCACCGGCCCGCCGCCGGCGGGCGCTCCGCTGCGTACGGGCAGGTCGGCGAGGTGCTCGTAGCTGTCCACGGTGCCCAGCAGCACCTCGACGGTGTCCGGGCTGAGCCGGGGGGTGCGCCGGTGCAGCAGGGCGAACGCGGGAGCGTCGGGGCCGGTGAGACGGGAGAGCAGAGCGGCGGCGGTGGTCACGGGAACGGCATCCTTCCGGGTGGACTGATGGAGAGGCGGTGCAAGGTCCGCTCCCGGAGGGCCGTCTGCTCAGACAACGACGGCCGCCCCGAGGGGGCGGCCGTCGTGTTCGTCTAGGAACGCGCGATCGGTGGGCCACCCTTGGGGGAGGCCCACCACCAGGAGTGGGTGTGGGGCGCGTGCATGGGACCGAGCGTAGCGGATGTGTCGGGACGGGTGAGGGGCATCGAGGTTTTGTCCGAGATATGTCTCATCCCTCGGGCAAGAGTCACGAGTCACTCCTGCCACCCCGTAGCCTTGGCCGTGTGACCGCTACGACTGAGACATCGAGGGCTGCCCACTCCTGGCAGTCCCTGCCCGCGGCGCAGCAGCCTGAATGGCCGGACCAAGAGGCTCTGCGCAAGACCCTTGCCGAGCTCGCGGCCTATCCGCCGCTCGTCTTCGCCGGCGAGTGCGACCAGCTGCGCGCCAGGCTCGGAGCCGTGGCGCGCGGGGAGGCCTTCCTCCTCCAGGGCGGTGACTGTGCCGAGGCCTTCGACGGCGTCTCGGCGGAGCACATCCGCAACAAGCTGAAGACGCTGCTCCAGATGGCCGCCGTGCTGACGTACGCGGCCTCGGTGCCGGTGGTGAAGGTCGGCCGCATCGCCGGCCAGTACTCCAAGCCGCGCTCCAAGTCGACCGAGACCCGCGACGGCGTGACCCTGCCGGTCTACCGCGGCGACTCGGTGAACGGCTTCGAGTTCACCCCCGAGTCCCGCATCCCGGACCCGGAGCGCCTGAAGCGGATGTACAACGCGTCCGCCGCGACGCTCAACCTGGTGCGCGCGTTCACCACCGGTGGTTACGCGGACCTGCGCCAGGTGCACGCCTGGAACCAGGACTTCGTCCGCAACTCGCCGGCCGGCCAGCGCTACGAGCAGCTCGCCCGGGAGATCGACAACGCCCTGGCGTTCATGAGCGCCTGCGGCGTGGAGCCGGAGGAGTTCAAGGCGGTCGAGTTCTTCTCCTCGCACGAGGCGCTGATCCTCGACTACGAGACCGCGCTGACCCGCGTGGACTCGCGCACCGGCGAGCTGTACGACGTCTCCGGCCACATGGTGTGGATCGGCGAGCGCACCCGGCAGATGGACCACGCGCACATCGAGTTCGCCTCGAAGATCCGCAACCCGATCGGCGTCAAGCTCGGCCCGACCACCTCGGTGGACGACGCGCTCGCCCTGATCGAGAAGCTGGACCCGGAGCGCGAGCCCGGCCGTCTGACCTTCATCACCCGGATGGGCGCGGGCAAGATCCGCGACCACCTGCCCACCCTGGTGGAGAAGGTCACCGCCTCCGGTGCCAAGCCGGTGTGGATCTGCGACCCGATGCACGGCAACACCTTCGAGGCCTCCAGCGGGCACAAGACCCGCCGCTTCGACGACGTCCTGGACGAGGTCAAGGGCTTCTTCGAGGTGCACCGCGCGCTCGGCACCCACCCGGGCGGCATCCACGTGGAGCTGACCGGCGACGACGTCACCGAGTGCGTCGGCGGCGGCGACGAGGTCCTGGTGGACGACCTGCACCAGCGCTACGAGACGGCCTGCGACCCGCGCCTCAACCGCAGCCAGTCGCTGGACCTGGCGTTCCTGGTGGCGGAGATGTACCGCGGCCAGTAGGCCCGGTGCCCGTCGGATGTGACGAAGGCCCCTCCGGTTTCGGTGTCCCCGAGCCCGGAGGGGCTTTTTCGTACCCGTTCGGGCGGGTAAGGTAAGCCTCAGTGAACTAAGGCAAGCCTTAGTCAAGATCCATTCCGCTTCACCCCCGGGAGAGACCGCGATGTACGTGTGCATGTGCCATGCGGTCACCGAGGACCAGGTGAAGAAGGCGATCGACGCCGGTGCCGACACCCCCCGCCAGATCGCCAAGGGCTGCCGGGCCGGCACCGACTGCGGGTCCTGCGTGCGCCGCATCCAGGCGCTGCTCGGCGAGCACGGCGCCCGCCCCTGCCCGACCGCCCGGCTGGCCGCGAAGCTCGGCCTCGCGGACCCGCAGGCCCCGGCGGCGCCGGGCCCGGAAGCCGGCCGGGAGGCCGCCCCGGTGGTCCCGCTGCGGGCGGCCTGAGCCGGGAAACCGGGAGCCGGGAGTCGGGGGCCGGGCGTCCTCAGGACTCCGGCTGCTCGATGACCGTGGCGAGGTAGAGCGCCTCGCCGAGCTTCTCCAGCAGCTCCAGCTGGGTGTCGAGGTAGTCGATGTGGTGCTCCTCGTCGGCCAGGATGTCCTCGAAGATGTTCGCCGAGGTGACGTCGTTCTTGGCCCGCATCACCACGATCCCGCGCTTGAGCCGGTCGATCGCCTCGACCTCGATCTGCCGGTCCGCCTCGAACATCTCCTTGACCGTCTGGCCGATCCGGACGTGGAACAGCCGCTGGTAGTTGGGCAGCCCCTCCAGGAAGAGGATCCGGTCGGTCAGTGTCTCGGCGTGCTTCATCTCGTCGAAGGACTCGTGCCGGGTGTACTTGGCGAGCTTCGTCCAGCCGAAGTTCTCCTGCATCTTGGCGTGCAGGAAGTACTGGTTGATCGCGGTCAGCTCGGCGGTGAGCTGCTCGTTGAGGAACTCGATGACCTCGGGATCGCCCTGCATGGTGATGCCTCCTGCGCTCGTGCTGCCGGGTGTGCTGGGCATCCTGGCACCGCTTTGGGAGGAAATTCCAGTAAGTTCACACTCACTAGGACATGTGTCGGAATATCCGATTCATGATGAAACGTGCTGGTGGGTGGCCGATCACTGGTCCGTACGGGGTGGGGCGCGAGTCCTCACAAAGGGGCGCGCGCCGCGGCCTGGCCGCCGTCTGTCACCATGGATCCATGGGTCAGCCGAAACAGGAACCGCTTCCACCGCCTGACCCGAGGCTCCCCCCGGGCCAGCGCGCGCAGCGCGGCTGGCCCGCCCTGCACTACGGCCCGGTGCCCCGCTTCAAGCCCCTGACCTGGGACCTCCAGGTGTTCGGCGCCACCGCCTCGGCCGAGAAGCACAGCTGGGACTTCGAGGCCTTCAACGCCCTGCCGCGCACCACAGTCGTCGGCGACCTGCACTGCGTGACCAAGTTCTCGCTGCTCGGCAACGAGTGGACGGGCGTGTCGGCCTCCCTGGTGCTCGACCTGGTGCCCCCCGCGCCCGGCGTCACCCACGTCATGGTCTGGGCCGAGTACGGCTACAGCGCCAACCTGCGGCTGGCCGACTTCGCCGACCCGGACACCCTGCTCGCCACCCACCGCAACGGCGAGGCGCTCACCGCCGAACACGGCTTCCCGGTCCGGCTGGTGGTCCCGCGGCTGTACGCCTGGAAGGGCCCCAAGTGGGTGCGCGCCGTGGAGTACATGCGGGCCGACCGGCGCGGCTTCTGGGAGGAACGCGGCTACCACAACCTCGCCGACCCCTGGCGCGAGCAGCGCTACTCCTACCAGGAGGAGCCCGGCGACGGGCCGCTGCGCTGAGCGCCTCCCGCGGCCCCGGCGTCGCACGCCCGGCGGGAATTGTCAGGCACGCCCTAGAACAGCGAGAACTTGACCGTCACCACGCTGCGCTGCGGGCGCCGCTCGCCCGCCGCCGGGCTCTGGCCGGACGAGGTGACCGCGCCGAACACGTCCCAGCCGCTGGTCTGCATGGTGAAGCCCGCCGCCTGGAGCGCCTTCTGCGCCTCGTCCTTGCTCATCCCGGTGACGTTCGGGACCGGCACCATGCCCTTGCTGACCACCAGCGAGACCGCGCTGTTCTCCTGCAGCAGCTGCCCGGCCGCCGGAGAACTGCTGATCACCGAGCCCTCGGGCACGGTGTCGTCGTAGGTCTCGGTCACGCCGCCCCTGGTCAGCTGGGCGCCGGTCAGGGCCGTGGCGGCGTCGGCGGCGCTCCTGCCGGTGAGGTCCGGCACCGCGATCCGCTTGGGCCCCTTGGAGACGGTGACGGTCACGCTGTCGCTCTTGCGGGTGCGCGCCCCCACCCCGGGGTCGGTGGAGATCACCTGCCCGGACGGCACGGACTCGCTGAACACCTCGACGAACTTCCCGTGCAGGCCCGCCTTGTCCAGGACCCGCTGCGCCTCGGCCCGTTCGGTGCCGAGCACGCCCGGCACCGAACCGTACAGCCCCTCGGAGATCCCGTAGGTGGCGCCGCCGATCGCCAGCACCAGGGCGACCAGCGCGGCCGTCCAGATCAGCGGCTTGCGGGGGAGGCGGCGCGGCCGGCCCGTCCTGCGCCGGTGCTGCACCGGGGCCGGCTCGTCGTACGGGCGCGGCTCGGCGAGCAGCTCGTCCATCAGCTCCGGCGGCATGTCCAGCACGCTGGTGCGTTCCGTCGGCGGGGTGTCGGCGGGCCGCGGCAGCGACTGGATCACCGACGTCGGCTCGCTGGTCGGGTAGCGCGGGCTGGGCCGGGTGGAGGCCGGCGGTTCGGCGTCCAGCTCGGCCGGGGTGAGGGTGCGGCGCACCCGCTGGAGGGCGGCGAGCAGCTCGACCGCGTCGTACGGCCGGGAGTCGGCGGACCGGGCGCAGGCGCCGGCCACTATCGCGTCCAGCGCGGGGCCGACGGCGGGGGCGACCAGCGAGGGGGCCGGGACGTCCTCGTGCAGGTGCTTGTACATGACCTGGACGGGGTTGTCGCCGGTGTGCGGCCGGCGGCCGGTCAGCATCTCGTACAGCAGGATGCCGGACGCGTAGACGTCCACCCGCTGGTCGGTGGGGGCGTCCGGGAGGATCTGCTCGGGGGCCAGGTAGGAGACGGTGCCCATGACCGTGCCGCCGGTGGCGGTGGTGGTCGAGGTGGGCGCGCCGTCGGCGGTGCCGAGCACCCGGACCAGGCCGAAGTCCGCGACCTTGACCAGCCCGCCCTCGGTGATCAGCACGTTCTCGGGCTTGACGTCGCGGTGGACCAGCCCGGCCCGGTGGGCGGCGCCGAGCGCGGCGAGCACCGGCTCCAGCACGTCCAGCGCGGCCCGGACGGACAGCGCGCCGCGGTCGCGCAGCAGGTCGCGCAGGGTGCGGCCGGGCACGTACTCCATGGCGAGGAAGACGTGGCCGCCGTCCGCGCCCTGGTCGAAGACGTTGACCACGTTGGGGTGGGTGAGCTTGGCGACCGCCTTGGCCTCGCGGATGAAGCGGGCGGTGAAGCCCTCGTCGCCGGCCAGCGAGGGGTGCATCACCTTGAGCGCGACGACCCGGTCCAGGCGGGTGTCGGTGCCCTTGTAGACAGTGGACATCCCGCCGGTCGCGATGCGCTGCTCGACCCGGTACCGGTTGTCGAGCAGGGTACCGATCAGGGGGTCGTGCAGTGCCATGTCCACCCGGAGAGTCTAGTGCCGCGCCCGGCCGCGGGGCCCGGAGGACACCGCCGCCGGGCCCGGCTGTGCCCGGCTTGTGACACGCCGGGGCCCGGTCGCGGCCCCGGGCGCGGGCCTCAGAACGCGGGGCGCTCGCGGGTGTCCAGGTCGGCCCGGCCGGCCATCGCCGAGGAGGCCTCGGCGTGGAAGCGGCGCGGGATCCGGCCGGCCCGGTGGGCGAGCCGGCCCGCCTCGGCGGCGTGCCGCATCGCCTCGGCCATCAGCACCGGGTCCTGAGCCCGGGTCACCGCGGAGGCGAGCATCACCGCGGCGCAGCCCAGCTCCATCGCCAGCGCCACGTCGGAGGCGGTGCCGGCGCCCGCGTCCAGGATCACCGGGACGCCCGCGCCCTCCACGATCAGCTGGAAGTTGTGGGGGTTGCGGATGCCCAGCCCCGAACCGATCGGCGAGCCCAGCGGCATGATGGCGGCGCAGCCGACGTCCTCCAGCTTGCGGGCCAGCACCGGGTCGTCGTTGGTGTACGGCAGGACGGTGAAGCCGTCGTCGACCAGCGTCTCGGCGGCGTCCAGCAGCTCGATCGGGTCGGGCAGCAGGGTGCGCTCGTCGGCGATCACCTCCAGCTTGACCCAGTCGGTGCCGAGCGCCTCGCGGGCCAGCCGGGCGGTCAGCACCGCCTCGCCGGCGGTGAAGCAGCCGGCCGTGTTGGGCAGGACCCGGATGCCGTTGCGGGTCAGGACGTCCAGCACCGAGCCCTGGGTGCCGGCGTCGACCCGGCGCATCGCGACGGTGGTCAGCTCGGTGCCGGAGGCGAGCAGGGCGCGCTCCAGGACCTCCAGGCTGGGCGCACCGCCGGTGCCCATGATCAGCCGGGAGGAGAAGGCCGTCCCGGCGATGGTCAGCAGGTCGTCGGCCATGGTTCAGCCTCCTTGCACGGCGGTGAGGATCTCGATCCGGTCGCCGCTGCCCAGCGTCGTCGCGGGCCACGAACCGCGCGGCACCACGGCCTCGTTGAGCGCGGCGGCGACACCGGTGTTGGCGGCGCTGACGGAGGCCACCACCTCGGCGAGGGTGGTCGTGGCGGGCAGCCGGCGGGGCTCGCCGTTGACGGTCAGGGCGATCTCGTTCGCAGTGGGCTCGGTCATGCGGAGGCCTTCGTCGTGGAGCGGTCGGGGGAGAAGCGCAGGGGCGTGAACGGCCTCGCGAGCTCGGGGACTTCGCCGGTGGCCAGGTACTCGGAGACCAGGTCGGCGGTCACCGGGGTGAGCAGCACGCCGTTGCGGTAGTGGCCGGTGGCGGCGACCAGGCCGGGCAGTGCGGTCGGTCCCAGCAGCGGGGCGTTGTCCGGCGAGCCGGGGCGCAGGCCCGCCGAGGTCTCCACGAGCGGGAGTTCGGTGATGCCGGGGATCAACTCGTGGGCGTCCCGCAGGAGTTCGTACACCCCGCCGGCGGTGACGGTGGTGTCGTAGCCCTGCTCCTCGGTGGTCGCGCCGATCACCAGCTCGCCGTTCTCGCGCGGGACGACGTACAGGTGCTGCCCGCGGACGACCGCGCGCACGTTGCGGGAGAGGAACGGCCGGTAGGCGTCCGGCACGCGCAGGCGCAGGATCTGGCCCTTGACCGGCCGGATCGCGGGCAGCACGCCCTCCGGCAGACCGGGCAGCCGGTGGCTGTGCGGGCCGGCGGCGAGCACGACCTGCCCGGCGGTCACCGTCTCGCCGGTGCTCAGCCGGGCGCCCACCGCGCGGCCGCCCTCGACCAGCAGCTCGACCGCCTCGGCCCGGTGGAGCAGGACGTTCGCGCGCTCGCAGGCGGCGTACAGGGCGGTGAGCAGCCGGCGGGGGTCGACCTGGTGGTCGTCGGCGACGTGCAGGCCGCCGCGCACGGCGGGGGCGAGCATCGGTTCGAGCCTGCGGGCCTCCCGGCCGGTCAGCCAGGTCGAGTCCAGGCCGAGGCGCTGGTGGAAGGCGTGCAGTTCGCGCAGTTCCTCGCGGTCGTCGGAGTCCTGCGCGACGGCGATCGTGCCGCAGCGGCGGTAGCCGGTGTCCAGGCCACCGCTCGCCTCCGTCAGCTCGGCGGCGAAGTCCGCGTACCGCCGGTTCGAGGCCATCCCGAGGCGCAGCAGCGGTTCCTCGCCGTACTGGAGCTCGGTGACCGGGGCGAGCATCCCGGCCGCGACCCCGGCGGCGCCGCGGCCGTGCCCCGGGTCGACCACGATCACGTTCCCCGGTCCGCGCCGGGCCGCGCGCCAGGCGACGGCGAGGCCGATGACGCCCCCGCCGATCACCAGGACGTCCGTGCGGGCGCCCGGTAGCAAGCGTGACAAAGCTGCTCTTCTCCCTTCGCCGGTATGACCCGGATCAGGTTCGGACGGTCGCGGGCCGTGTCAGCCCGCCTCTCAGCCCGGTCCGCCGGGCTCCCGTGTGGTGCTCCCACCTTAACGCCGGGGATCGGCCCGGCCGAAGGCCCGTACGCGGGGCGGACGTGCGGCCGGCCGGGGCGGGCGGCCCGCGGCCGCCGGGCGCCCGCTGAGTACAGTGACGGGCGTGGCAGAGCAGAGCGGAACGGATCGGGTCGTCGTCGTCGGAGCCGGGCTGGCCGGGGCGCAGTGCGCCCTCAAGCTGCGGCAGGGCGGCCTGCGGGGGCGGATCACGCTGGTCGGCGAGGAGCCCCGCGCGCCGTACGACCGGCCGCCGCTCTCCAAGGACGTGCTGCTCGGCAAGGCCGACTCCACCGCCCTGGACATCGACTACGGGCAGCTCGGCATCGAGCTGCTCACCGGCCGCCGCGCCACCGGCCTCACCCCCGGCGTGCTGCACACCGACGCCGGAGACCTCCCGTACGACTCGCTGGTGATCGCCACCGGCGCGGTGCCGCGCGCCCTGCCCGGCGCCGAGCGGGCGCACCTGCTGCACACCCTGGACGACGCCCTGGCGCTGCGCGCGCTGCTGCGCCCCGGGCTGCGGCTGGTGCTGGTCGGCGCGGGCTGGATCGGCGCCGAGGTGTCCACCGCGGCCCGCGCGGCCGGCTGCGAGGTGACCGTGGTCGAGGCGGGCCCGGCGCCGCTGCCCGGCGCGCTGCCGGTGGAGATCGGCTCGGCGATGGCCGCCTGGTACGAGCGGGCCGGGGTCGAGCTGCGCTGCGGGGTCGGGGTGGCCGCCGTCGAACCCGGCGCGGTGCTGCTGGCGGACGGCTCGCACCTGCCCGCCGACGAGGTGGTGGTCGGCATCGGGGCCCGCCCCGCGACGGGCTGGCTGGCCGGTTCCGGGGTCGAGCTGGACGCGACCGGCGCCGTCGTCGTGGACGGGCGGCTGCGCACCTCGGTGCCCGGCGTCTTCGCGGCCGGCGACTGCGTCAGCTATCCGTCGGCCCGGGCCGGCGTCCGGCTGGCCGTCCAGCACTGGGACCACGCCCTGCAGTCCGGCGAGGCGGTGGCCGCCGCCGTCCTGGGCGCGGACGCGCCGGCCTACGACCCGGTGCCGTACTTCTGGTCCGAGCAGTTCGGGCGGATGGTCCAGTACGCCGGCCGGCACGCCGAGGGCGACGAGCTGCTCCGGCGCGGCGGCCCGGGGGACGCCGACTGGTCGGTGCTGTGGCTGCGCGACGGCGTGCCGAGCGCGCTGCTGGCGGTGGACCGGCCGCGCGACCTCACCCAGGGACGGAAGCTGATCGAGCGCGGTACCGCCCTGGACCCGGCCCGCGCGGCCGACCCCTCGGTGCCGCTGAAGTCGGCGGTCGCGGGGTAGCGGCTGGTGCGCGGTGGGCCGCGGAGGTGGCAGTCTGGTGGCGTGAGTGAGATCGAAAGCAAGATTGAAGCCCTGGTCCCCGAGTGGATGTACCTCCCCGACATCTCGGAGCAGTGGGGGGTGCGCGTCACCGAGGTGCGCGACCTGGTGAAGAACGGCGGCCTGATCGCCGTCCGTCGGGGCCCGAACAAGTCGCTGCAGGTCCCCGCCGCGTTCATCGACGGCCCGGGGCTGGTCAAGCACCTGTCCGGCACCCTGACCGTGCTGCGCGACTGCGGGTACAACGACACCGAGATCCTGGAGTGGCTCTTCACCGAGGACCCGTCGCTGCCCGGCAGCCCGATCCAGGCGCTGCGGGAGAACCGCGGCACCGAGGTCAAGCGCCGTGCCCAGGCGATGCTGATCTGATGGCGGTGGACACGCCGCGCGCCCGCCTGGCGGACGCGCGCCTCTACCTGTGCACCGACGCCCGCCGGGAGCGGGGCGACCTCGCCGAGTTCCTGGACGCGGCGCTGGCGGGCGGGGTGGACATCGTCCAGCTGCGCGACAAGGGCCTGGAGGCCAAGCAGGAGCTGGCGGCCCTGGAGGTCCTCGCCGACGCCTGCCGCCGGCACGGCAGGCTGCTGGCCGTCAACGACCGCGCCGACGTCGCCCACGCCGCCCGGCCGGACGTGCTGCACCTCGGCCAGGACGACCTGCCGGTGC
Organism: Kitasatospora sp. NPDC002543; assembly: GCF_053594915.1. Taxonomy (NCBI): domain Bacteria; kingdom Bacillati; phylum Actinomycetota; class Actinomycetes; order Kitasatosporales; family Streptomycetaceae; genus Kitasatospora; species Kitasatospora sp. NPDC002543. The sequence goes on from NZ_JBSFWR010000127.1 coordinate 11,736, forward strand.
CGGCCGCCCGGGCGATCCTCGGTGAGGACGTGCTGATCGGCCGCTCCTGCCACGCCGAGTCCGAGGTGGACGCGGCGATCGCCGAGCCCGGGGTGGACTACTTCTGCACCGGCCCGGTCTGGCCGACCCCGACCAAGCCGGGCCGCCCGGCCCCGGGCCTCGGCCTGGTCTCGTACGCGGCGGAGCGGGACACCGACCGGCCGTGGTTCGCGATCGGCGGGATCGACCTCGGCAACCTGGACGAGGTGCTGGCCGCCGGTGCCCGCCGGATCGTCGTGGTGCGGGCCATCACCGCGGCGGAGGACCCGCGGGCGGCCGCCGCCGAGCTGTCCCGCCGGGTGCGCGCGGCCTGACCCGCCGCCCCGGGCCGTGGGCCGCCGCCGTCCGTCAGTACTTGCGGACGGTGGCGGCCTCGGCCAGGGCCAGCAGCACCGTGCGGGCCCGCTCGTCGGCCAGCGGCGCCGCCTCCAGCGCGGCCAGCGACTGCCGCATCAGCTCCTCGATCCGGCGCTCCACCAGCTCGGGCGCACCGCTGCGGGCGACCAGCGCGCGCAGCTCGGCGACCTCCGGGGCCGCCAGGTCCGGCGCGCCCAGCCGCTCGTCCAGGTGCCGGGCATCGGCGGCTGGCAGGCCCCGCATCGCGTGCGCGACCAGCAGGGTGCGCTTGCCCTCGCGCAGGTCGTCCCCGGCCGGCTTGCCGGTGACGGCCGGGTCCCCGAAGACGCCGAGCAGGTCGTCGCGCAGCTGGAAGGCCTCGCCCAGCGGCAGCCCGAACGCCCCGTACGCCTCGACCAGCTCCGGTCCGGCGCCGGCCAGCAGCGCGCCCACCTGGAGCGGCCGCTCGATGGTGTACTTCGCGGACTTGTAGTGCAGCACGGTCTGCGCGCGGTCCAGCGCGCCCTCGTCCGTCGAGTCGCCGGCCACCGGCTCCAGCACGTCCAGGTACTGGCCGAGCATGACCTCGGTGCGCATCAGGTCGAACACCGGCTTGGCGGCCAGGACGGCGGCCGGCTCCAGGCCGGAGCGCAGGAACAGCTCGTCGCACCAGATCAGCAGCAGGTCGCCGAGCAGCACCGCGGCCGAGGTGCCGTACTGCTCGCGGTCGCCGCGCCAGCCGCTGTCGCGGTGCAGCGCCTCGAAGCGGCGGTGGACCGAGGGCAGGCCGCGGCGGGTGTCGCTGCGGTCCATCAGGTCGTCGTGCACCAGGGCGCTCGCCTGGAGCAGCTCCAGGGCGGCGGCCGCGTTGGCGATCGCCTCGCCGGTCGGGCCCCCGGCCGGGCCGCCGGCGCCGCGCCAGCCCCAGTAGCAGAAGCCCGGGCGCAGCCGCTTGCCGCCGTCCAGCAGGAAGTCGCGCAGCGCGTCGGCGGCGGGCGCCAGCCGGGGCGAGATCGTGCCGAGCAGCACGGACTGGCCGTCCATGAACGCGGCGAGCGCCGCGTTGACACGGGTGCGGACGTCCTCCACGTCCATGGGGTTGGCCGCACTGATGGCCGCACTGGTGGCCGAACCGGGGTTGGCCGGCCGGGTGCTGGACGAGGTCACGATGGGGCTCCGCTGCTTGTCTGGGGTGCAGCAAGCGTAGCGGTGCGACTGGGAACGGGTGTGCGAGCGGGCCCGCCGGGGGTGCCGGGGGAGGTGCTGCGGAGGTGGTCCGGAGCGGACCGGAACACCATCCACCAGTTGTCTCAATAGGTGGAATCCGGTTGTCGGGCCCCTTCGAACGCCGGATAGCCTGCCAGCATGGCACTCGGAATCGCTTCCACGAGAACGGATCGCGCACTGACGGTGCGCGAACTCCTGGCGGCCGGCAAGCGCTCCTTCTCCTTCGAATTCATGCCCCCGCGCACCGAGGCGGGCGAGCAGAAGCTCTGGGACGCCATCCGCCGGCTCGAACCGCTGGACCCCAACTTCGTCTGCATGACGTACGGCGCCGGCGGCTCCTCGCGCGAGCGCACCGTCAACATGGTCGGCCGGATCGCCACCGAGACCACCCTGACCCCGGTCGCCCACCTCACCGCGGTGGACCACTCGATCGCGGAGCTGCGCAACATCATCGGCCAGTACGCCGACCAGGGCGTGCGCAACGTCCTCGCCGTCCGCGGCGACCCGCCCGGCGACCCGATGGGCGAGTGGGTCAGCCACCCCGAGGGCGTCACCTACGCGTACGAGCTGGTGGAGCTGATCAAGGGGATCGGCGACTTCTGCGTCGGCGTCGCGGCCTCGCCGAACATGCACCCGCGCTCGACCGACTGGGACGAGGACATCCGGCACTTCGTGGCGAAGATCCGCTCCGGGGCCGACTACGCGATCACCCAGATGTTCTTCGAGGTGGACGACTACCTGCGGCTGCGCGACCGGGTGACGGCCGCCGGCTGCGAGACGCCGATCATCCCGGAGATCATGCCCGTCACCAACGCCAAGCAGCTGGAGCGCTTCCCGCAGCTCAGCGGCTCGGCCTTCCCCGCCGAGCTGGAGGCGCGCCTGCGGGCGGCCATCGACGACCCGGCGGCGCTGCGGGCCATCGGCATGGAGCACGCCACGGCGATGGCCGAGCGCCTCCTCGCCGAGGGCGCGCCCGGCCTGCACTTCATCACGCTGAACCACTCGACGGCCACGCTGGAGATCTACCAGAACCTGGGGCTGCACCGGCGCTGACCGCACCGGGCCCGGGCCGCCTCCGACGCCGGGCGTTCACGGGCCCGTCACCGTACCGACGGTGGCGGCTCGGTCGTGTGCGGCCGGTGCCCGGAGCGGTGCGCGGGGCCTCGGGAACGCGATGCGGTACCCCGGCCGTTGAACCGGTACAGTCGCCGCACACGCGCGGCGCACACGCGCGGGCACGACTGGAGGTAGCGGGCGGATGGGCATCGGATACCTGCTGCTGTACGCCGCGTTGGCGGTGGTGGCGCTCTGGCTGGTCGCCGAGGTGCTGCTGCAGAACCGGGCGCCGCTGCACTGGCGGATCCTGGCCCTGGCGGGCTTCCTGGGGGTGGCCGCCGGGATGTCCCTCGGCTCGGTCGTGGTGATCGGGGCCGGCGCGGCGCTGTTCGCGGTCGGCCAGACGTTCGTCACCCTCTCGGTCAAGCGCGGCTACCAGGCCGGCTGGTCCCTGCGGAAGGCCGACGGCAGCCTGCCCGGCCCGCTCGCCAAGGTGCCGCTGCTCGGCGCCCTCACCGGCGGCGCCGCCGCGGTGGCGGCCGCCGCGGCCACCAGGAAGCGGGTCGGCGAGGTCAGCGCCGTCGAGGAGTCCCCGGCCCCCGTCCCCGTTCCCGCCGCGGACCCGGTGTCCGCGGCGGTGCCCGACGAGGTGCCGGAGGTCGAGCAGACCGCCGCCTTCGAGATGCAGGAGCTCGCCCAGGACGGCGTCTACGCCCCCGCGTACTACGAGCAGCAGCAGCCGCAGGTCCAGCAGCAGCCCCAGGACCCGTACGCCGCCGCCTACCAGGCCGGCTACGACCAGCAGCAGTGGCAGACCCAGCAGCAGCCCGCCTTCGCCTACGACCAGCAGCAGGCCTACGGCGGCTACCCCCAGCAGCAGGACCCGTACGGCGGCTACCAGCAGCAGGACCCGTACGCGGGCTACCAGCAGCCGCAGCACCAGCAGGCCTGGGACCAGCACGGCCAGTCCCAGCAGCAGCCCCAGCAGCAGTGGCAGCCCCAGCCCGACCAGCACATCCAGGGCATCCCCCAGCAGCCGGTGTACGACCCGAACCACGGCTACCAGCAGCAGAACACCTGGCACCAGGGCTGACGCCCGAGGCCGGGCACGCGCCCTAGCTAGGCCGGGCCGATCAGGCCCGCGGTGATGCAGGCCGACATGCCGACGCGGGCGAGGCCGCCGCCGGGGTGGGCGTTGCCACCGACCAGGTAGAGGCCGGGGACGGGGGACTCGTTGGCGGCCTTCAGCCACGCGCCCGCGGAACCGGCCAGCACCGGGCGGGCGACCGCGCCGCCGAGCGCTCCGGTCTCCCGGCGGGTGTCCTCCGGAGTGCGCACCACCCGCCACAGCACCCGCTCGCGCAGGCCCAGGCCGGCCGCGTCCACGTGGGCGAGCAGCCGGTCGGCGTAGCGGTCGGCGACGCCCGGGGCGGTCCAGTCGACCGCCCCCTGGGCCGGGACGGTCGCGGTCAGCACCACGCTCTCGTGGTCGTCGTCGGGGCGCAGCGCCGGGTCGTCCGGGCGCAGCACCTGGACGGTGGGGCGCTCGCAGGGCGGGGCCGAGAGGGTGAGGGCGTTCGCCTCGGCGGCCGGGTCGGCCGCGTGCACCACCGTGCGGTGCGCGGTGCCCTCCGGACGGGCGCCGCGCAGGGCGAGCAGCACGCTGAAGCGGCCGGGCACCCCCTGAGGCTCCCAGTCCTCGACCGGCATCCCCGGCCACTCGGCGAGGCCCCGGCGGTAGAGGGCGGCGGTGTCCATCGCGGAGACCACCAGGTCCGCGTCGATCCGGCCGTCCGCCGTCTCGACCCCGGTCGCCCGGCCGCCCTCGACGACCACCCGGGTGACCGGGGTGTCGAAGCGGAACTCGACCTTGCGCAGCTCGCAGCGGCGGAACACCGCGTCCGCGAGGGCCCGCAGGCCGCCCCGGACGTACCAGACGCCGAAGGACTGCTCCATGTACGGCAGCACGGTGGCCCCGGCGGGCGCCTCGGCGGGATCGAAGCCGTACCGGACGGCCGGCTCGAACAGCAGGGCGGTCAGGCCGGGGTGGCCGTCGAGCTCCTGCGCGGCCACCCGCCGCAGGGACCAAGGCTGCGCGCGGCGCAGCCGGGCCAGCCCGGTGCGCGGCGGGACGGGGTACGGGTCGGTGCCCAGCAGGGCCCGGTCGGCCGCGGACGGGGCGCCGCCCTCGGCCGGCAGCGGCTCCTCCAGCAGCGGACGGCGGGTGGCCTCCCAGACCGTCCGGCCGTGGTTCATCACCGCGCTCCAACGGGCGCCGGCCCCGGCGCCGAAGGCGGCGTCCAGGGCCTGGCTGACGCCGCCGCGGGAGGCGTTCGGCAGGGTGACGGCGGTCCCGTCGGGGAACAGGTGCCGGCTCTCCGGGTCGACCGGGGCCAGCTCGACCAGCTGCTCCAGCGGCTCCTTGCCGGTCTTCAGCGCGAGATCGCGGTAGACCGCCGGGAGGGCGAGCAGGCCGGGACCGGTGTCGAAGGCGAAGCCCTCGCGCTCGTACCGCCCGACCATGCCCCCGTACGTGCCGCTCGCCTCGCAGACCGTCACCCGGTGGCCGAGGGTCGCCAGCCGGGAGGCCGCCGCGAGCCCGCTCATTCCTGCGCCGATGATGACGATCTGTGCCATGGCCCCGATCCTAGGGGGCCGCCCGGCCGATCATTCCCGGCTGCCGAGCCGATCGGCGAGACGTCCCCGGGGCGCCGCCTGCGCGCCTCCCGCCGCCCGGGCGGCCCGGCGTTCGCGGCGGCGGGCCCGGAAGGCGCGGATCTTGCTGATCGCCAGCCAGACCAGCAGCAGGCCGATGGCCAGGACCACGGCGGCGGCGGTGGCGGCCAGCCAGGGGTGGAAGATCGCCAGGGTGACCAGGCCGGCCACCGAGAGGTCCTCCGTCATGCTGACCACGATGTTGCTGGCCGGCTCGGGGGAGGTGTTGACGGCCATCCGCAGCGAGGCCTTCACCAGGTGGCTGACCAGGGCCGAGGTGCCGCCCATCGCGCCGGCCGCGACCTCGCTGAGCGAGCCGGGGTCGTTGCTCGCGATCAGCACGCCGACGGTGGCGCCGGCGATCGGCCGGATCACCGTGTGCACGACGTCCCAGACGCTGTCCACGTACGGGATCTTGTCGGCCACCGCCTCCAGCGTGAACAGCAGGCCGGCCACGATCAGCACGTCCGTGCGCTCCAGCGCCTGCGGTACCGAGTCCGTGTCGGCGAACCTGCCCAGCAGCCCGAGCAGCAGCACCACCGCGTAGGCGTTGATGCCGCTGGCCAGTCCGCTGGTGAAGATCAGCGGCAGGACGGTCATCGCTTCCCCCTCCTCGTCATGGCTTCCCCCTCCTCGACCGGCGGGCCCGCTGTGCCGTGCCCGGCCCCGGCCGTACCGTACCGGCACCCGGGACGCCGTGGACACACCGCGTGGTTCCGGCGGCCGGCGGCGCGGCGGTCTGAGTACGGATACTCAGATCCGCGGTTGAGTACGTCAGCGGATGGCCTCCGACCTGCGGGGACGGGAGAGTGGTGGCACCCGGGAGGGCGGCGCGTCGGGCGCCGGCCACCCGGGCGGCGGATCCGTTCCGTCTCCCGGCCGCGAACGCCGGGAGAGGCGGCGGACGGACCGTCACGGGGCTGGTCACGGTTCCCGCACCGCCGACACGGGGCGGCGGAGCGGGCCGGGGGGAGACCGGCCACCGGGGGAGCTCGCCACCGCCGACCGGGGGGCCCGGCGGAGCGACGGCACGGCGGCGGCGCGGAACCGGAAGAGGACCGCGCCCGCCGCCGCTACGCCTTTCCCGGCCCGGCCCGGCGCCTTCCGGCCCTGCCGGACTGTCAGTGGTGCCGTTCACGATGGAAGGGCACGGACCGCCCGGTCCGAGCGCTGCCTCGGAACGGGGGAGACCATGACCGTCAGCCGTCCTGAGCCCGTCACCGCCCGCCTCCACTCCGCCGCCCTGCCGCACGTGCCGGGCCCGTCCGCCGGCCGCGCCGCCGGGGCGGACGTCCACCCGGTGCTGCGCCGGGTCGCCGCGCCGCCGGCCGCCCTCGACCTGCTCGCCGACGCCCACCGCACCCTCGCCCGGTCCCGCGCCCTGGAGGACCCGCTGGAGCGCTACGCCACCGCCCACCTGGCCGCGCTGCGCACGGTGGCGGCCGTCCTGGCGGTGCGCGGCCGCCCGGAGAAGAGCCCGCGCCGCCGCAAGGCCATCCGCAGTGCCTGGGAGGTGCTGCCCGAGGTGGCCCCGGAGCTCGCCGAGTGGGCGGTCTACTACGGGGCCGGCGCCCGCCGCCGGGCCGCCGCCGAGGCGGGGATCAGGGGTGCCGCCTCGGCCCGCGAGGCGGACGACCTGATCCGCAACTCCGCCCTCTTCCTCCGCCTGGTGGAGCGGCTGCTCGGCCTGCACGGCGCGCCGCCCCAGGCCCGGCTGCCGCTGGACGGCGGCGAGCCGCCGGGCGCGGGCGGCGCCACCGCCGGGCCGGTCTAAGGTGGAGGCATCCTGATCGAACTGCACGTGCCAAGGAGCCCCACCTTGTACCCGACGCGTCCCCGCAGTGCCCTGCGTACCGCCGTGGTGTGGGAGGTGGTCCGGGCGGCCCTGGAGAAGCGGGCGGCCGAGCTGGACCAGCCGGTGCTCGACGTGGTCGACACCGGCGGCGGCACCGGGAACTTCGCCGTGCCGGTCGCCAAGCTCGGCCACCGCGTCACCGTGGTCGACCCGAGCCCGGACGCCCTGTTCGCCCTGGAGCGCCGCGCCGCCGAGGCCGGTGTGACGGACCTGGTGCGGGCCGTCCAGGGGGACACCCAGACCCTGCCCGAGCTGGTCGCCCCCGGCAGCGTGGACGCGGTGCTCTGCCACGGCGTGCTGGAGGTCGTGGACGACCCGGCCGAGGCGCTCGGCAGCCTGGCGGGCGCCCTGCGCAAGGGCGGCGTGGTCAGCCTGCTGGCGGCCAACCGCAACGGCGCCGTGCTGGCCCGCGCGCTGGCCGGCCACTTCAACGAGGCCCGCACGGTGCTCTCCGCCGCCGACGGCCGCTGGGGCGAGCAGGACCCGATGCCGCGCCGCTTCACCGGCGAGGAGCTGGGCCGGCTGGCCGAGGCCGCAGGCCTGCGGGTGGAGTCGGTGCACGGCGTACGGGTCTTCGCGGACCTCGTCCCCGGCGTGCTGGTGGACACCGAGCCGGGCGCGCTGGACGCGCTGCTGAAGCTGGAGGAGGCCGCCGCCGCGCAGCCCGCCTTCCACGCCGTGGCGACCCAGCTGCACCTGCTGGCGACCCTGGCCTGAGGCGCCCCCGCAGGCCCACGCGCCCCTTCACGAACTCTCACACCGGCGCACGGATTCTTCGCACCCCGTACGGCGGCGGTTCGTGCTCCGGACGCCCGCCGGTCGCCCGTCCGTGAGCCGTCCGCGGCCCCGTCCGGCGGGGCCGCGGCGGGCCGCTCCGCGGCGAACCTGCCCAGGTCCGGGACGATTCCATCCGATCGGGCACTTGTCCGGGGCGTGGCGCGTTGACACCGGTGCGGCCGTCCCCGCTCGAAGTGGCCCGTCCCACGCGGCGCAGACCACCCCGTAACGGGCCCACGGACCGTATGATCTGGGTAAAGCCGGAAAGCATGACAGCCGGACGCGTGGGGCATATGGACGACACGGGCCGGGTCCCCCGCACGGGCGTCCGACCGTGTGCCCCAAGGCTGATTGGACTTGCCTCCCCGACCGGGGTGGGCGGACCGGTCGCATCCGCGACCGACGAGTAGGAGGACTCCGTGCCGCTCTCGGAGCACGAGCAGCGACTGCTCGACCAGATGGAGCGAGCGCTGTATGCCGAAGATCCCAAATTCGCGTCTGCGCTTGAGGGAACCGGTCTGCGCACCTTCACCCGCCGGCGGGTCTACCTGGCCGTGGCCGGCTTCGTGGTGGGCATCGGCCTGCTGATGGGCGGCATGGTCGTGCCCGACCAGATCTGGGTCAGCGTCGTGGGCTTCCTGGTGATGCTCGGGTGTGCGGTGTTCGCCGTGACCGGCTGGCGCCGCGGTCCCGCGGGCCAGGCCGCCGGGGCCCGCCCGGCCGCCGCCCCGCGCCGCAAGGCCGGGATGATGGACCGGGTGGAGCAGCGCTGGCAGCGCCGCCGGGACGAGCAGACCGGGGGCTTCTGAGCCGTCCGGCCGACGGACGGAGCCAACGGACACGAAGCCGGGGCGGGCAGTCGATCGACTGCC